>JBCCOX010000260.1:0-6925 GCA_039025155.1 Deinococcota bacterium
ATCAAAGTGGGTCATATTCAAAAACGCTTGGAGCATCGCTTGCACAATCACGTCCCCACCGGGTGCACCGAAAGCAATTAGCTTTGCATTAGCAGATTTGTCAGATGATGCCGTCATCGCCAAAGCGGGTGCAGGCGTGATGCACGGGCGTTTACCTGCCTCAATCACCGCTGGATGCTCCGCTTGCAAGCGGTTTTGCACACCTCTTGGTGAAATGCTAATGCCCAATTCTGGGATGATGGGGCCACCATCCAAGGTATCGCTTGGGGTAGCACTGAACGCATTGCCATCGCTGTCAATTACACATAAATAGGTTGTGTCGTGGCGGGTTGATGTCTGTTGTGACAACTGATTAGATTGATGATGGTTTAACGTCGGCAAATCATCAAGCACGCTGGTCATGGAAATCATGTTGCGGAGGTGCTCGAGGTATCCCTC
Organism: Deinococcota bacterium; assembly: GCA_039025155.1. Classification (GTDB taxonomy): domain Bacteria; phylum Deinococcota; class Deinococci; order Deinococcales; family Trueperaceae; genus JBCCBI01. Next base: position 439 of record JBCCOX010000260.1, read on the forward strand.
AGAAAGTAACTCGTCTAAAGGTTCCGTCATCCACTTAGGATCGGTATAACACCGCTCTCGCTCCGAAAATGCCAACTTAAGCGCTTCGGTCACGACATGTAAATAATCTGAGCTATTGTGCCCCATTGCAGCAACATCAAACCCTGCCAAAATACCTAATGCTTGCAACAAAACAGGTCCTTGAGTGACCGTATCTGTCGTAAACACCTGCTGACCGTGATAGTTGATACTGGTTGCAGATTTAACCTCACACGCAAATTGGGCGAGGTCATCTTGGGTGAGCCAGCCCCCATGTTGCTGCGAGAAGCTAACGATGTGTTCGCTGGCATCACCTTCATAAAAAACAGACCGAACGTTGTCTAAAGCAACGTCGCGGGTCTCCCCTGTTTCTACGTGCATGAGTGTGCCTAGCAGCCTAGCAAGTGCAGGTTGCCGCAAGCGCTCACCTAACTTGGGGGCACGTTCTTGTGGCCAGTAGACTTCACGCGACGATGGCCACTGCTTGAAGGTACGTCCCATAATCTCGAGCGCAGTTGCCGTGCGTGCGTCTAACAAAAACCCATCTTCTGCAATGCGACGCGCACCTTCTGCAACCTCTGCAAAAGACATCGTGCCAAAGTTTTTGAGCGTACAAATCCAAGCGTCTGCCGCCGCAGGGACGATGCCGATGCCAACACCTAGGGGCATGGTGTCGCCGTAGCGGGACTTGTAGGCCTCGAGCGTCACCTCACTCCCCCAATGCCCCACGCCGCTGATGCTGTGAACTTGGCTCGAGCCAGCTTGCCGTACCAGAATTGGCGCAACGCCGCCTAAATTGCACATGTCCACCTGCACCACGTTACTGGCGAGGCCGCCTGCCACACCTGCGTCGATGGCTGTACCACCTGCCTCTAATACCTCAGCACAAACCTGTGCCACCAGTGGATGCCCGGCTGAAATCATGTAACGTTCGCCAATGAGTGTGGGGCGCATAGACTCTGGCTCGGGGAATAGCATGGGCGTGGGTGAGACGGTGTTTTGCATCCCGCTTTGCACTTGCTGATCACTCATCGTTGATGTTGTCCACAGAGTTGTTCAAAGTGACTCACCATCCTGCCACTAGCGCTTCCATCACCCGACAAGCGGTGTCAATATCACTTAAAGGCACAAATTCGTCTGCCGTGTGGGCAATGTCGGACGAGCCCGGTCCAAACGCTACACAGGACGTACTGCCATTAAGCGCGGCAATCATGGCAGCATCCGTGTAAGCTTCGTGACCATCCGCACCACCGGAGTGCAAGGGTTGACCAGTTACTTGTTGATAAGCTGCTTGCAGTCCGGTGACAATTTTGGCGTCATCATCCGCGCGGATGGGCGGGCGGGCCACGCCCAAACCGCTAATCTCAAACGTGCCTTGATGTTCAGCATTAGCAAACTTAGCCAGCACCTCAGTAAAGGTATCTTGGACAAGACTTTCGACCTCATCTTTGGTCATTGGGGGAACCAGGCGTAGATCAAATTGTGCGTCGCAACGACCCGGTACAACATTAGTAGCGACGCCGCCATTGACCGTGCCGCAGGTAAAGCGTACCTTGCCAAGCAGCGGGTCTTCGTGAGGGAGCGCGGCCACCTTGGTTTTAAGCGCGCAAATAGCTTCTGCCATGATGTGGTTGGCGTCCACGCCCAAATGTGCCCGCCCGGCGTGGGCCATGCGCCCGGTGGTGGTGACATTCATCCAGCGCAAACCCACGTGGGCTATGCGGAGGAAAAGTCCAGTGGGCTCGAGCGCCACCACTTGATCACTGTCCTGAATAAACCCGTCCTCCACCAGCTTGTGGACACCTTTCATCTGTGGGGCTTCTTCGTCCACAGTCAGTGCTAGCACAACATCTGCTGCTGGCGGGCCGCTTTGAGCGAGGGCTTCAATGACACCTAAGCCCACTGCTAAACCAGATTTCATGTCGGCAGACCCGCGTCCGTAGAGCTTGCCGTCTTGCACGACCGCATCAAACGCGGGCTTGGTCCAACCGTCCCCCACGGGGACAACGTCGGTATGGGCAGACAGGACTAAGCGCGGACCCTCACCTCGGCCCTGAATTACGGAGATGAGGTTGTCGCGGCCGGGTTCGACAGGTTGCACAGTGAGGTCAACACCCATACCTCCGAGCCTCGAGCCCAACCAATCTACACACGCACCTTCTTGTGGGCCGGGATTTTGCGAGTCAATTTTGACAAGTTGCTTGGTGTCTTCAATGACTTGTTCGGTATTGATGGTTATGTCCAACGTCGTGACCGCCTTCTTAAACTTGATAACTTTTGAGAGGTGTAGCGTTGCTTAAAGAATGTTGATGGTGTACGTTTTGTCGTCTGCTTGAGTAAGGATGCGACAGAAAGTTACACAGTCCTTGATGTAATCTCTAAAGAATTGATGCCATCACGTTAAACTCCCAGATATTGAGACCTCAGCTTAGTTTTATGCTTGATGCTGCTTTTAGCTCGAGCCCATCAGCATCACCTAAACCCTCAATTTCTTCCGCTAACGTCTATCACTAACATCACCCGCTGAGCGCACCAGCGTCCACGTTGATGGCCTCACCTGTAATGCCAGACGCCGCCGGACTGCAAAGCCACAGGCAGGTTGAAGCAACTTCAGTAGGCGTGACCAAGCGTTTGGCTGCAGCAACATCAGCAAGGTCTTGCCACACGTCCGCTTCTGCTCGTGATTGATTTGTGGCGATGTCTTTAGCAACCCGGCGCAACATAGGCGTGTCTACATTACCAGGGCAAATAGCATTCACGCGGATACCCTGCGTGGCGACCTCCGCCGCAAAACTCTGGGTGAGTCCAATGATGCCAAACTTAGACGCACAGTAGGCAGACGCCCCCGCTTCACCGCGTTTACCTGCCATAGACGATAAAAATACAAACCTCCCCGGACGCTGCGCTGCCAACATCGGCTGAACAAAGGCTTGGGCAACATAAAACGCACCGTCTAAGTTGACCCGCATAAGGTTGCGATATTTTTGCCACGGCATGTCGGTTACGTTCGCCGTAAACACAAGTCCGGGTGTGTAGATGACGGCATCCACTGGCTGGGTTTGCCAAATATCACCAGCCACACTTTGAACATCATCAAGTTCGGTGACATCTAGTGCAGCATGATAGTGATCACCATTGAGATCAGCAACACTAGCTGCAGCAGCACGTTCGTTTTTATCAAGGGCATAAATGCTGTAGTTGGCATCTGCGAAGGTTTTACAAATAGCTTGACCGATGCCGCCCCCAGCACCCACTACGACAACGGTTTGAAACTTGGTATCTGACGACATCAACTTAACGTGACGTTTGCATGTCACGTACAGCTTGGGCGATGGAGGTTGGGCCGGGAACAACGGCTTGCTCGAGCGTCTTGGCGGCTGGAATCGGCACGTCAGGCACAGCATGGCGGGCGACTTGTTTGAGTACACTGGGACCAAGTTTTTCAATGACTCGAGTGACCACCTCGCCAGAAAGTCCAAAGCTGAGGTAGTCTTCATCCACCACGAGCAAGCGCCCAGTTTTGCTCACCGAGGTTGCCACAGTGTCAATATCTAAAGGCACAACTGACCGCAAATCAATAATTTCTGGGTTGATACCGTCTTGTGCTAGCTCGTCTGCTGCTTCCAAGGCATATTCCACGCTCGCGCTAATGGTAACTAAGGTGAGGTCATCACCCTCGCGCACAACGTTGGCCCGTCCCAAAGGAATGGTATAGCGCTCTTCTGGCACGTGACCACCGTTCAAAAAGGTCTCAGCTTTTTTGAGTAGCAGGGCTTTGTGCTCAATAAACACCACCGGATTATCTGAGCGCAGTGCTGCCGACATGAGCCCTTTGTGGTCAAAGGGGTTAGACGGGGCCACAACCTGCATTCCCGGTAAATGCGCAAACAAACCCCACAAACACTGCGAGTGCTGCGCTGCAGAGCCAATGCAACCACCTGCCGTTTTAATCACCATCGGCATTTTGACGTTACCGCCGGACATATAGGGGATTTTCGCCATAGCGTTGTAAACTTGCTCCAAACACACGCCGATAAAATCCACAAACATAATTTCAATGAGGGGTCGCATGTCACTCATAGCGAGGCCTACGCCCATGCCGATAAAGGCCATTTCGCTAATGGGCATGTCGCGGACGCGTTTGTCACCGAAGCGCTTTTGGAGGGTGCGGGTAGCCCCAAACACACCGCCTATTTTGCCGACATCCTCCCCCATCACGAGGATGCTAGGGTCGCGTTCCATCTCGAGCCCAATCGCTTCCGCAACAGTCTGGGAAATACTCAAGTTGCGGCTCATGCGTGTTTACCTACAAACACATAATCCCGTGCGCCAGTAGCATCTGGCAAGGTATCAGCTCGTACAGACTCGAGTAGCGCCGTCATCTCTTGTTGTGACGCTGCCGTAAGCTCATCTAGCTCAGCCTCACTTGCAACCCCGTCAGCCAGTAACTTGTTTCGATAAAGCGTGATGGGATCAAACTTCTCACGCATCGTGCGCTTATCGTCCATGCGGCGGTAGCTGTCGTGATCGCCTTCAAAGTGCCCACGAAAGCGGTAGCAGGTAGCCTCGAGAACAGCCGGGCCCTTACCTGCCCTCGCGTGGTCAACTGCCTCCGCCAAAGCAGATGTCACCGTGTCAACCTCAGTCCCATCCACTTTCTGCCCCCACGCCCCATACGCTGCTGCCCGCTCAGCAATCGTTGGCGTGGCCAGCACCTCGTCAATAGATACTGAAATGGCCAGCAAGTTGTTTTCAACCAACAGCACCAGCGGCAAGTTCCACGCCCCAGCGATGTTCAAACACTCGTGAAATGTGCCATTATTCGTGCCGCCATCCCCTGTAACTGCCACAGCCACCTGCGGCTCGTCATGCATCCAAAATTTGTAGGCGTAACCTAGCGCCACAGGTAAAGACGCGCCGACAATCCCCGTACAGGAAAAGTTGTGGGCTTTATCAAAAATGTGCATGTGACCGCCGCGCCCTTGGCACAAGCCCGTTTCTTTTTCAAAAATCTCAGCGAGCATCCCGCGTAGGGGGACTCCTGCGGCAATCGCGTGATAATGATTACGGTGCGTGCTTACCACGGCATCGCCCGGTTCTAAACAGGCTTTTAGGGCTGCGCCGATGGCTTCTTGACCGATGCCTGTGTGCAATTCGCCGTGAATTTCGCCTGTGGGCACACCTTCTAAACAGGCTTCATCAAAGTGACGCATGGTAAGCATGGTACGAAAATGCTCGAGCTTGTCCATGTTAATCCCTTCATCTATAACTAGTTTCTGGGTTTTAAGTGTTTCCATAGTGACTTTGCAACATGGAACGTGAATGAATCACGTTCCTTAACCGCTACCGCTATCTGTATCTTGCAGATACAGATAGGAGATACTTAGGTACAGCATTTCAAATTAGAAATAGCTATTTTTGTGATACAACGACAGTGGCCAATAAGCACCGCTAAATATTGAAATCCGCCGTTCTACTTTTTAGTTGATACATACAGATACATCATTCTTACTCACATTATTTTTAGTAGTATTGAGAGAAACTCTCGGCGCTAACAGTGACCTCTAAACCAATTTGCTTATCCTTCAGAAAGCTCTTCTAACTCTATAAAACTACCACCCGGTTCCCAGCAGTACACGCTTTTGCCTTCCTCAAAAATAACAACCTCACCTAACACATGACCGCCTAAGTTAGTAAGTTTGTTGATGGCCTCATCTAGGTTGTCCACCACAAAACCGATGTGCGCGCTACCGCTACAAATAGGCTTGTTGGTAGCCTCTGCAGACGTATTCGAGAAGGTAATAAGCTCGAGCACCATCTCACTATCCGGCTGACGCAACTGAGCAAGCTCACAACTAAGCCCTAGTTCAGCAGTTATAGCGGCAATCTGTGTATCAAGGTTGGCTTGAAACTGCACCTCAAACCCAAACATAGCCTTATAAAACGCAACCGACGCAGCTAGGTTAGCCACCGCCAAACTGCAATGATGCCAGCGGAACCTCATGACTAGACTGCCACCTTGATTCGAGCAAACCAACCCCTTAATGACGCTAAACGCATCTCTCCAAAATTCTTAGCTGATGTTTTTAAGGTTGATGTTTTTAGAGCTGATGTTTTTAAGGTTAATGTTTTGAGCACAGGTGTTGCTAGCACAGATGTTACTTGCTTGAAGGGCAACCTACTCATATCACGTCCATCTTGAGTAAGCGCAGCAAATTACCACCCTCAACCAGCTTGCGATGTGCATCGTCAGGAACAGCTTTACGCATCTTGAGGCGCTCCATTTCAAAGTCACTGCCCGGCCAGTCTGTTCCCATGATGATTTTTTCAGGGCCCACGTCGCGGTAGGCCATACGTACTTCAATGAGTTGGGTAGAGGATGTCTCGAGGTAAATGTTGGCTGTGCGTTTTGCGACCAAAAGTGCTTCTGTTACGTTCCAGACTGTTCCCATATGAGCAATCAGTACAG
>JBCCOX010000261.1:0-6905 GCA_039025155.1 Deinococcota bacterium
AAGGTTAGCTGATGATATTGCCATAGCGTTAGGGGAATCCCTTCTGTAAGTGATTAAAGATATCTGCTAATTAGCCACACTGTAGTGGCATAGTGATTGAGGTCTTTTGGGCTACTTGAGGTCTTTTGGGCTACTTGAAGCAGCACCTTAAAAGAAAATGACAGTTTATTCAGTGATGAAGTATCTTTCACGTTAAAATATGAGTGATAGGCCGCAGATGAATAACTACTAGGGTGTCGTCAACTAGGTTTGTCGTCAAGTAGGTTTGTCGTCAACGTCATCAATACGGCTTGACTCATTAGACGAGCGCTACCCGTCAGTACGGTTGCATATGTACGTTTCAACTTAAGTACCTCCCATCTGGAAACCGCGTTTTCAGATAGCGTTGAGCGGTTAAGGATGGGCGCTGCTGAGTTTAATAAATGCCACTTTTCAACTTGGAGGTACTTAGTATCAAGCTCTAGTATGTAAGTTAGTGCGTACGGTGAGCGTGCTTAGTCATCATCACAGGTTCTTAGATTGTTAGATCGTGGTGTTCTTAGATCGTTTTACAAAATCTTGACATCTTTTTCTCGCTACAACTTCAGTAGGGTTCAGCCTGTGGATGGCAAGCTAACTCCGTATACGGCGTGTTAAATCACTTATCATCATGGGGCATATTAAACACCCTGAACGTAAGGTGATAATACGATTAGTAAACAAGTCTTAGGTTGTAGGTTGACTTTAGGCCGCCAAAGCTTGCAAGCTACAAGGCAGCAGCAAACATACGACTAGGCAGATGTTACACAATCACGTTAAAATGAAGTTGTCTTATCATTTTATGAGAGCAACCCCTGTGATTCCTAAACGCATTCTTCACTACCGTGTCGACGAACAATTACATCAGAGCACTATGAGTGCTGTGTACCTTGCCACCGATACGCGGCGGCGTAAACAGGTTGCCCTCAAAATGCTCCTTGATGTTGATGATCAAGATATAGCCGCCAAAAATCGCCTGCGCTTAGAAACGCACATAGCACAGACGCTCAACCATCCTAATATTGTACAAACTTACGGCCTTGAAGAAGCTGACGACATGCTGTTTTTGGTCATGGAGTATTACCTTGGTGAAAGTTTGGCCTTGCAGTTAAGTCGTGACAGTTGGCTCGAGCTTGACACAGCCCTCGACTACGCACTACAAATCGCCCGCGGACTTGCTTATATTCACCGCAACCGAGTTATTCACCGTGACATTAAACCCACTAACATTTTTGTAACCCAAGACAACGCGGTCAAAATTCTTGACTTTGGTGTGTCTCGCAAAGAAGGCCTTAAAGGACTTACACTCAGCGGCGGTTTTACAGGTACGCTCGCTTACATGCCACCCGAACAAGTGCGCGGTGAACCGGTCAGCATTCAAAGCGATTTGTGGTCGTTTGGGGCCACCTTCTACGAGATGCTAACTGGGCGCGCGCCGTTTGCCTCCAGAGACCTCGGCATCACGCTTTCTAAAATTCAAAACTATCAACCGCCGCCTATTTACAACGTGCGCCCAGATGCACCACCCGGTCTGCAAGACATTATCAATAACTTGCTTGCTAAAAGTTTAGATGAACGCTACAAAACTGCTGACATATTGCTTGTTGACCTCGAGCACTTACATGACGATCCACGGCGGCGCTTTTTGTACAGCCCACAAACAAACACCCCTGATAGTGCTGATAGTGACCTTGTTGATAGTGACCTGCCTTATCCAGACGCACTCGAGCGCCCTGCAGCCAACAATCCCCCCAGCCAATTTACGCTGAGTGGGTATTTACCCAATAACTTACCTGAACCCAACGACAGGTTTGTGGGTAGGCAAAGTGAGCTTAGTGTGATGCGCCAGCACTTTGAGTCACCACATCACAGGCTCATGACACTGCTGGGTCCCAAGGGCGTTGGCAAAAGCCGCCTTGCCCTCGAGTACGCCCTAGAAGCCCGCCAGCAGGGCTATTTTGTGGGCGGTGTGTACTGGTTACAAGCACTGGGCGATATCCACTTGATTGCCCAAAGCTTAGCAAGGGCCGTAGCTGCACCAGCAGCCGAGACGCCCAGCACCAATGCCAGCACTGACCCTTTAACGACTCAAGACTACCTCAAGGTCTTTGCCAAAAAGATAGCTGACCAACCCACTCTCATTGTCCTAAATGATGTATTGCAAGGCAGTTTGTCTCAAACTGACAACGACATTAGCCTACACGCCAAGTTTGTCAGCGCACTTTTACAAAGTTGTAGTAAGCTCAAAATCATTGTCACGACTCAAACGCGCCTCAACTTAACCCGTGAGTGGGTTTTACCGCTCTAGCACTAAGCACACCCTCAGCGCGCTGGTAAGCGAACGCGCATTGCCTCAGCATGTAGTTCAGGAATGCGAATGACACTGGCTCGAGGCTGTCTGCGTGGCAGCCTGCCTTGTGCTTGTAAATAACTTACGATGCCGCGGTAAAGTGCGTCTGCAGGTTCGCTGGCTTTAAGCAGATAAGCGCGGTCACGCACGTTACTGATGTAGCCCATTTCTACAATCAAACTGGGGGTACTAGGATGTACGCTGTGAGCATAGGCATAATGATTAAAGGCATAAAACTCGCGCATGGCCGGTGACACATTGAGGCTGTCGTCGGGTAGTCTCGAGGCAGCCAAATAGGCTTTATCTATGTGCTCTTTGAAGCTCACATCATAGGGATTGCGCAAGGGCTCAAAATAAGCAGATTTGTAGCCATTGCGTTGTGGATCGCTGACGCTATCGGCGTGAACCGACAAAAATATATCAGCTCGGTAGCCCCTCGGCACTGTTGCCGGCAACACCTCAACCTCGATACCAGCAGCATGTAAACGCGCTTGCAGGTGCGCAACAACAGCTCGGTTGACGTCTAATTCGTAGACGCCTGCTGCATAACCACCGGTATTCCAACGCAATCTATGAAGTTCATCGGGGTGTGCTTGCACGTCTTCGTGACCGATTTGTAGGGCCACTTTGGGTGCACGCCTCACCGGCCACAAGCGGCTAGCTGAATACCACGCCCCCGAATACCAAGCCCTACTAGGACCCGGGCTAGCAGATTCAGACCAAGCGGTTGCTCGAGCTGGACTAGCTAGCGGCGCACGCGCAACGAGCAGCCACCAACAGGCTAAGGCCACAACCAATGCACTTGCTAAGCTGCGGCGTCTGGTTCTGTTGTTGTGACGACCTTGTAGCTGCTGATCTTGCGGCTGTTGACCTTGTGGTCGTTGACCTCGTGGTTGTTGATCTTGTGGTCGTTGATCTTGTGGTTGCTGACTTAGTAAAAGCCTCGAGACTTGCTCTAGGCGCTGCGGCGGCACAACCTAGGCTACCACTACAGGCAACTAAGCGCGCGTATTAGATTTAGCAAACATCTTGTAAGCTGGCACTTACAGGCAGCATCTACACCTGTAGCTGTTAAGATTGCACCCGCTCACTAGTAAGCCAAAACACCACATGCTCGTTGACATTTTCTAGGTGATCGCCTAGGCGCTCGAGGTAGCGCGTGACATTGAGCAGTTGAATAGCAATGCTGATTGTTTTGGGGTCTTCCATCATGTAAGTGAGTAGCTCACGATGAATTTGCTGATAGAGGTCATCAATTTCATCGTCCATTGCACTCGCATCTCGAGCAGCTTGGAGATCAGCTTCGGCAACGGCTTTACTGGTTTTGTCTAACATGTTGACAAGTACATCTAAAATACGCGATAAATCGGTATATTTTTTGAGTTGGGGGTGGGTTGCTAAATCTACGCCTGCTCGAGCCACGTGTTCAGCATAGTCGCCTGCGCGTTCAATATCGCTTAAGGCTCGGTGCATAGCACCTAAAAAGCGCAGGTTAGTTGTGTTTGGCTGGTAGCGAGCAATAACTGTAAGGATGGTTTGTTCAATCTCGAGCTGGGCTGCATCAATCTGTTTATCGTTACTAATACAACGCTCAGCAGCGTCTGCTTCACTGTAAATTAACGAGCGCTTAGCAAGCTCAGTTGATTCACGAGTTAAGCTCAACATGCGCACAATTGCTGCAGCAATATCTTGGAGGTTACTTTCTAACACTGTTTCTGCTTGTGATCCTAACATTCTTTAAGTTTACGCATTTTATGTCAGTGCCGAGTCAAGTAGATACCATAACCGCCATAAAATCCGTTGCTATTGGGGATCTTGCCTTGGGGTATTCAAGGTGTCTAGCACGGACTTTACACGAGTTTAACCACCTAGTTACTTAGTGTCAGTACCCGTGCTTACTAGCAGTAAATGTGACCGCTACCATCTATGTAAATGAAGTTGCATCCTCAATTGTAATGACCATATGGGTTAGGATAACTAGTAATATCAGCCTGAAGAGCCGCCCGTCCACTAAATATAGTACTTGTATTATAAACGATAGTTACTGTTAATAACAAAAGGACTTTTTGACTAAACAGATGATTTAAGAAACAAAGTACGAGCTAACCATGCCACCGCGTTGTTAGCACGTTTTGCCATCGTTCTTGTGTACCGCCCTTGTGTGAGGCAAACTTGTCTCAGCTCAACAACACGCCTGAACAATCCTCTACTTTTGATGCCAACACCCTATAAGCTCTTAACACCGTCACTCCTGATAACATTACAATGATAACATCACAATGATACCGTCACAACGACATTAGCCCACAGATACCATGTCCACATGCTAGGCCCGAAACAGATACTATGCTCAAATATTATGCCTAAAACAAATACTATGCCCAAAACAAGTACGTTTACACAGGTTTATAATTGCCGATGAATGATACTGGTTCTTCATGACAGAGATGCTGACATCTGACCCGCAACCGTGCAGCAGCATGGCACAGGCTACAATTCGTGCGTGTCTTGCTCATCTGGGTTACACTACGTGTAGTTTACAAACGCTTAGCTTACAAACGCTTAGCTTACAAACCTATAGCCTACAAGTCGTGCTTAGCTTGTTAGCACAATATTTCTCGAGACATACCTTCAACGCTCTTATCAAAGCTCTTAAATCACACCGTTTATGACCCTACCTACCGCTGTGAAACCAAAACAAGATGATTCCAAAACACGTGTCAAGCACGCTGGCCTCAGTGAAGTAGGTCAAGTTCGAGCTGTAAACCAAGACAGCTTCTGGGCAGATTATGTCGCCGAAAAAGGCTTTTTAGCTGTTGTGGCAGACGGCATGGGCGGGCACAAAGCAGGCGAAATCGCCAGCCAAAAAGCGGTTACTGTGATGAGCAAGACGCTCGAGCACAGCAGCGAAGTGCCACCTACCGCCATTGCCAAAGCTGTTCAAGCAGCCAATCTAGAAATTTTTAACTACGCGCTGGACAACCCCGAACATAAAGGCATGGGCACAACCTTAAGCTCGGTTTTTATTGATGATCAAGTAGGTCTAGTAGCCCACATTGGTGACTCGAGGGCGTACTTAATTCGTGAGGGCAGCATTCGCCAACTGACCCAAGACCACAGTTGGGTTGCTGAACGTGTGCGTTTGGGGATTCTCACTGCAGATGAAGCCCGTAACCACCGCTGGCGTAATGTCATTACCAATGCACTTGGCGCAAATCCCGAAATTAAGCTAGATATGATGAGTTTTGAGGTCATGCCACAAGACCGCATTTTACTGTGCAGCGACGGCATCACCAGCTTGATAGACGATGAAACGCTAGCCCGCATTGTCAGCCAATACTCACCCGATCAGGCTGTTGAAGAACTCATTGACCGTGCCAACGAACAGGGCAGCCCTGACAATGTCACTGCGGTTATTGTGGCCATAGAAAGTATTGAGCCACAGGTGAAGTCTTACATTGCTCAAAATCACTATGAATTTACAACGGTAAAAATTAAAGATACCCTGAGCGGTATCCGCCAAATTGAAGCAGCTTACCCGCAACAACAACGCAGTAAACAACTTGCTTTGCAGCTCTGGCACGGCTATCGTAACTGGCTTATTGGTGGCGCTGTGCTTGTTGTGGTGTTGCTGTTATGGTTACTTTTGAGCCGCTGAGCAGCCCGTATCTCAGCTACTAGATTGCAGTGGGCGCATTGTGGGCGCATTGTGGGTGCATTGGGCGAGTGCTGCATTAAGTCAATATCCTCAGACAGATTTTGTGCTAATCTCCCAGCATCAAGAAGTATCCCAACCAAAAAAATTTCGACGCCATACTTTTAGCCTCAATTAAAGGAGTTGACACTGGATGTCAAAAAAACCTGTTCACACCGACCAAGCCCCTGCCGCCATTGGCCCTTATTCTCAAGCCATTCAAGTGGGCAACATGCTATTTACCTCTGGACAAATCCCACTCTTAGCCGACGGCAACTTGCTTGAGGGCGACATTTCTGCACAGACCCGTCAAGTGCTTACTAACTTGCAAGCTGTCTTAAACGCGGCTGGCGCAAGTTTTGAAGATGTTGTTAAATGCACCTGCTTTTTGTCAGACATGAACAATTTTGAGGCTATGAACAGCGTCTACAGCGAGTTTATGAGTGAGACCCCACCCGCGCGTAGTGCAGTTGAAGTCGCCCGCTTACCTAAAGATGTGCTTATTGAAATTGAGGCTATTGCTGTACTTAGTAGCTAAGTCTTAACTAGCTTTTAGCTAACCACCCCAACAGCTAAGGACCTCCACGTTGACATGTCAACCCCAGTAGTGTCCATCCTTAACTGCTAACAGCATGTCACCAAAACTGTGGTTTCCAGATAGGAAGTACTTAGTTATGAAGATACGCATATTGTGCTAACCCCCGTCTTTACACAACGCTCTACCCTCTTAGATTTGTGAAGACTGTTAGAAAAAACACGTCACCAGCGGCAAAAAATCACACACCTAAGGACCGCCCTAGGAGCCTATAATCATCATGTGTTCATGGTGAGAGACGTGCGACA
>JBCCOX010000262.1:0-6869 GCA_039025155.1 Deinococcota bacterium
ACTGACCGTCGCAAACGTACCCATAGCCAGCACGCGGTTGCGTTCCGCTTCTAGGTCAATGCGCTCAACAGGTGTGCCTGCCCTAGCATTTAGATTAATTTTGACCAGATCTGAGAGTGTGTCGGTTGTGCCTTCCACACGCACCTCGAGCAGGTCGCCCGTAGGCGTCTGCGCGAGCGTGCTAGCACAGGTAAGTAAAAGTAAAACGATGAGCCCTCGTAATAACATGACAGCTAGTTTACCTAAATTTTGTGTATAAGGGGGTGAAACTTCGTAACGAGCCGGATTGATGAAGGTTGTTAAGTGAAGTGCGTTACGTGCTGCACACAAGTGATTTAGCAAGTTTTTATGGATACTTAAAGGGCTTAGCAAGCATGACCCTTTGTAATAGTGTATAGCAGTCCTGATAAGTGCATGAGGAAATGTGTCTAGCATGTTATTTGTAGCAAAGTATGTATCTACGAAATACATTTCAAATGATAAGATCGAGGCATGAAGCTAGCTACACCATTGGGTAGAAAGATTATCAAGGTAATGATAGCTACTTTGCGTTTGCTTGTTATCCTCAGCGTTATTTGGGCTGTGACTACATATAGCCCTCTAGTCTGGGTATTTGTTGTTACTTCGCCTGGTTTCGTCATATTCTTCTTGGCGTTGGTCTTAATATTGAGTGCTGTTTCAATACGACTAATTCTTAAAAAAGATAGAGGCTAGGCTAGCTCATACGTCCAGATCACCTACTGAGTAATGCATTCATCTGGCTACGCAAAGCTGAGCCATGAAGCCAGACCCCCCATTGGGCAGGAAGATTATCAAGGTAGTGATAGCTATTTTGTGGTTGTTCGTTATCATTAACGTTATCCGGACCGTGACCACGGTATTTCCTTTGTTCTGGGGAGCTGCGCTTACGTCCTCTGGTTTTGCCACATTCTTTGCCTTGATCTTAACACTGGGCGCTATTTCACTACGATTGAGTCTCTTAATTCACACCTATGCGCTTATGACCTAGAGTTAGGTAATAATGCTATGTGTCAGGACATCAGATTAGATACGTTGCTGTGCTGAACTTAGGGACGTTATAAATGGCTATGCTGTGTTTTATCGGGGTAAAACCTTATGTCACTAGAGTCTAAACTTCCAACTCCGAAATCGTCTCATTCGCATAGCGCAAGCGCGTCGTAAGCGTACGGCTAATGTTGGTCAGTAACTTCATTGAAATGGCAGGGTGGCTGCTCTGTAAACGCTCAAAGTCAGTGGCATCTAACCGGTAGCAGACCAAATACTGAGTTGCGTCAATGTTCGCTGAGCGCGGGCTTTGGTCAAGTAACGCTAACTCGCCGAAGAAGGTGCCAGCAGCTAAGCTCGAGAGCCGTTTGCTCCTACCGCTATCCGGAATTTCCAAAATCACATCTGCTAGACCCCTGGTAATCACAAACATGGCATCCCCCGGCGCACCTTGGTGCACAATGCGTTGCCCTTTGGTGTAGTGCTGGCGGTGAAGCAAATTGTGTAGGACCTCAAACTCGGCTTTGCGCAAGCCACTAAAAATAGGTACATCTGCAAGGTCGAGTTCAACCCGGCTGCTAATTTGGGGTGCTTTGTGTTTGAGGAGGCTATCTTCAAAGTATTCCAAAGCGGCGTCGGTATCGGTAAAACAAGCGTGTTCGGGTAAGCTGGCGAACAAGCCACCGGACTCGAGCGTTTGCTCGACAAGTGTATTTGCCCGCGCGTAGCTAAGCGCAAGTTGGCAACTACTATCTCCGAGGCGGGCATGGGCTTGCTCCAAGACACGCACACTACTCAGATCAATGTCTTGCAGGCGTTTCATGTCTAAAATGATGGCACCTACGCCAAGCCCTGCAAGGGTGTCTAGCTCTAAAGCTAAGGCATCTGCGGAAGCAAAAAAGAGTGAGCCTTCCAGTTCGATTACATGAATGGCATTTCCGTGTTCGGTCAGTACATCTAGCGCGCGTTCATCACGTTGTTTTTTAGAATGACGTGATGAACCGTCGTAACGTCTGCGCACAATAGCTTTGCTCATTTTGATGACAAACACAACAATAGATACCAACACGCCTGTTGCCACGCCGGTGGTTAGGTTGGTGGCAATTGTAACTAGGGTGACAAGCACAATAACTAAGCTATCGGCTAAAAACACCTGGCGTTGACGAGGGCGCCGCACTACGTTGACTAGCAAGCTTAAACTCCAACGGTCGGTCATGGTAAGAGCTACATAAATGAGTAAGCCGCTCACTACAGCATCTGGAATAAGCCCAATCAGCGGCCCAAACAGGTAAATACCAACCAAGGTGAGTAAACTCCACGCCACCCCAGAAAGCCGCGTGCGCCCGCCTGCTTGGTAATTGCCAACACTTTGTCCAAACGACCCTTCTGAAGCGATGCCGCCAAAGCCAGCCGCGACAATATTAGCAACCCCTTGCGCCATCAGCTCACGGTTTACATTGCTGCGGCGACGGCTTAAATTTTGTACGTTTAAGGCTGCTAAGAGTGTTTTGGTGGAGGCAAGTAAAGCAACACTAAGTGCTGCTGTAATCACAAACGAAAAAATATCCAACATGCCGTTGAGAGATAATACTTGCCAGATGTCGGTAAAGTAGCGCGGGCTTAACCTCAGACTACCAATATCGCCTAAGCGCCCACCTAGACGTAGTTCGGCGTTGGTCCAGCGCATCCCTAAAAGCAGCCCGCCATAGCGCAAGCCGTAGTACACGCCCGAGCCAACGACGAGCGCAACCAGCACCGACGGCAGACCGCGCACCACACGTCCACCAAATAGAGCAATTGCTGTTACCAGCAGTGCGAGTAGCGTGCGTTCCCACTGAAGAATAATAAATGGAAACGCACCCGTTAAGCTCACGAGATTACCTAGCTCGTTGAGCAGCACCAGTAGTGCTAAACCGTTAAGTAGACCAGCAATCACTGGATAAGGCGTAAATTTAATGAGGTTTCCCAACCGGAAAAAGCCAAACATAACCTGCCACAAGCCTGCCAGCGCCATCACCAAAAAGCCCACAACGATCATGACGGTCGTGTAAGCTTCGGGTGAAAGTTCACTGGCAAACTGGGGGGCCACCGCTGAAAGCTGCTGCAATACACTGGCAAACACTAAAGCTGCAGCCGGGGAGGGTCCGCTGATGAGTGCGGGCGTACCACCAAGTAGTGCCGCTAGTCCGCCGCCGACAATGGCTGCAACAAAGCCCACCATGATGCCTTCGCTAACAAACAGTGCGCCTAGTGGTGCAAACGCAATGAGGCCGTAAGCGATATTTTTGGGTAAGCCAATAATGGTTGCAGCTAGCCCGCCAGCCAGTTCAGCTCGCCAGCGGCCAAGGCTCGAGCTGGCTCTTGCTTGCTGGGGCTGCGTTTCAGGCTGAGCTTGCTCAGGTATATCTGGAGAACCGGAAGAATGATTTGATGTCACGTACAAAAACCCTCTCAAGACAACAGTTCACACGTAGGATGCTTACACGTAGGGTGAAACCTGCCACCTCATTATGATGCACGTCTCTGAGGGATGCATGATGGCGTTGCGGTAGCACCAATGTGTAGCACCAATGTGATGAACAACCTCAGCAAGCAATGTGTTCATCTTGCAATTTCAAAAAGGCAGCGTCAATTAAATCCTTGACGTGAAGCATTTCCATCTGGAGTTGCTCCAGCAACTTTAGATGCGAGCTATGCGAGTCGAAACAAACCCACTTTGTGTGGGGGAACGTACCTTGGAGTTGCTAGTGCATTCATCTGTGACCTTGTTGAGTTATCACTTTATATCAATTTTTAACATTAATCTTCTAACAAATTAATCAAGTCAAAGACAAACTCTACAAGTTTAATAACTTTGCTCGAGTCTACAGGCCTGTGAAGCATACCCGCTTAGATGTTCACATTGTTAACAATGTTTACAGTGTCGGGATATTTGCCCTGTAGTTGTCAGTAACTACTGTGATAAATTGCAATAGTCGGTTTGTAGCTTAAACTCCAAAGTATGTGGTATCACTTAGTGAGCTGTGTAATTAACACTTGCCGACTTACAACCGATAGACAACATAGTTACTGCTAGACAATATAGTCACTGTTAGACAACGTAGTCACTGTGCAGCACGCAATCGCTAACCTTTGCACCATCTCTAGTTTAGTAAGGGGGACTGTAGTGGATAATCAGCCGCAAGATGAGCAAAAGACGCAAGCAAGCAGTGAGGGCTCGAGCATTCCCATTGGCACACTTGCCTTGGTGGGGTTTTTAATCGCTACAATTTCAGGCTTATGGCTGGCAATGTACGCGCTTTACCTTTTTAGGGGTGGTCAAGCCTAACCATGCTCAACTACGAAAAAATTAATCAATACGAGTTTTTGTGGATTTCATTTTTCTTACTTATGTCCGTGGGGCATGTGGTGCTTATTGCTTACAGTTTGGCACTAGAAGGTCCCCACATTGCTACGCAAGTTACTCGCGCTAAGCCAACAGAACTTTTAGAGCAGGGCATTTTTACAAATCCCGGTGTTACTTATCTCGAGCGCCCAAAACGTGCTGAGGTAGTAGGTGTTGCCCAAGCGTTTGCCTTTTCGCCAGCAGAAATTGTCTTAGAAAAAGATGTCGAAACCACCTTTTACTTAACCGCCAGAGATGTGATTCACGGCTACCACGTGCAAGGTAGCAACATAAACGCTGAACTTATTCCGGGTGAGGTAGCCACCTTCCGATATACGTTTAATAGAACGGGTGAATTCCGGCTTGCCTGTAATCAATACTGTGGCATTGGGCATCAAAACATGCTCGCTAAAATTATTGTGGTGGACGACCTTGATGAGTACCAAACAGCACAAGCCACTGGTACAACCTCAATGACGACGCCTGCCACCAACACACCTGCTGAGGCAGTCTCATCAAACGACACAACTGCTACCGCTATGCCTCCTGCAGATGGTGAGATGCTAGCAAGTGCGGCCCCGAGTGATTGGCACGATATAGGCGCGCAGGTT
The DNA here is from genome assembly GCA_039025155.1 of Deinococcota bacterium. Taxonomy (GTDB): domain Bacteria; phylum Deinococcota; class Deinococci; order Deinococcales; family Trueperaceae; genus JBCCBI01. The sequence goes on from JBCCOX010000262.1 coordinate 5,002, forward strand.
TACAGTAACAACTGCGTAAGCTGCCATCAAGCAACGGGTCAGGGGATTGTTGGGGCGTTTCCGCCATTAGCAGGGCACACGCCCGCACTAGTCAGTGTGGAAGGTGGGCGCGAGTATCTTAAAAACTTGGTGCTTTACGGCTTACAAGGGTCTATTGCGGTGGATGGTGCTAACTATAACGGCATTATGCCTGCTTGGAGCCAACTCAGCGATGAGCAACTGGCATCAACACTTAACTATGTACTTACTGAGTGGGGAAATGAAGGCAGTTTACCTGCTGATTTTGAGCTGTTTACGGCTGGTGAACTTGCAGAAGCTCGAGGCATCCAACACACAGGTATTGAGGTCTACGACATTCGCCAACAGTTAGGCCTTTAGCACAGATGACATCAACTACGCGGATAATATTAAGCACAATGTATAACTACGCTCGTAACTTGAAGGAGTTGTATGGCTGTATCTAGTGTTCCTACTAGCGTCCGGGTTAAGTCGGATGTGTACATCGCTCATCCGGAGAAAAAGGTCACGCTTTACTTTGTGGTAACTGGCTTTGTTGCACTGCTTATTGGTGCACTTATTGGGCCGTTACAAGCGCTTAACTATGCCGGGATTAATGTCTATCAATACCTGCCCTTTTTAAAGTCGTATTATCAAGGTTTAACCTTGCACGGGGTCCTCAACGTACTTGTCTTTACAACGTTTTTTATTTGTGGGTGGTTACTCTACATTCCAGCACGCTCGCTAGGTAAACGCCCCAGTATGGCGATGGCTTGGACCATCTACTGGATTATGATGGGCGGTCTTGCCATGGCCGGCGTAGCCATTATCGCCAATACCTCAAACGTGCTATACACCTTTTATCCGCCGTTACAAGGGCACTGGGCGTTTTACCTTGGGTTGGCACTTGTGGTTGTGGGTAGTTTGCTGACAGGTATCGAAGTTGTTCGCATGTGGCTTTCTTGGAAGCGTGAGAATCCCGGAAAGATTACACCGCTACCCGCTTACATGTGTTTGCTCACGTGGCTCATGTGGCTCCTTGCCTCACTAGGACTTGTATCTGAGGTTGTCTTTTTGTTGCTACCTTGGTCAATGGGTCTAGTAGATGGCGTTGATCCCTTGCTAGCACGCACCCTATTTTGGTTTACGGGTCACCCAATTGTGTACTTTTGGCTTTTACCCGCGTATGTGTCTTGGTATGCCATGTTCCCCAAGCAAACCGGCGGCGAACTTGTGTCTGACCCACTGACGCGCTTGGTGTTTGTCTTCTTTTTGCTCTTTTCTACGCCTGTAGGGTTACACCATCAATTTTCTGATCCCGGCATCACGCCAGCTTGGAAACTTGTCCATAGCACGCTAACCTCACTTGTAGCGATACCCAGTCTCATTACAGCATTTACCATTGGCGCGTCAATTGAAAAAGCAGGGCGTGAAAATGGTGGGCGCGGGCTTTTGGGTTGGATTCCCAAACTCAACTGGCGCAATGCAAGTTTCACAGCCCAAGCACTCGCTATGTTTAGCTTTATTTTTGGGGGCGCTGGTGGCGTGGTGAACGCAAGCTTTGGCCTTAACGCAGTTGTTCATAACACAACGTGGGTACCGGGTCACTTCCACTTAACGATCGGGTCTGCTGTAACCTTGACCTTTTTTGGCATCAGTTTTTGGTTACTTCCCAATCTGACCCATAAAAAGTTGTTTTCAAATGGCTTGGCTTTAGCCTCTGCTTGGTTGTGGTTTGTTGGCATGATGGTCTTCTCGGTAGGCATGCACTGGCAGGGCATCTTAGCAGTGCCAAGGCGTGCCCACGTGTCTAACTTATCTGCTAACTTAGCAGGCACGTATTCGGATGGTGTGATCCCACGGTTCTTAAC
>JBCCOX010000263.1:0-6865 GCA_039025155.1 Deinococcota bacterium
CCCACTTGCTACCATCATCAGTGCGCTTTTTTTAGGGTTTGTATTTGCCGCTGGGGACATCATTAAAGTCACTTTACGCCTCCCCTTTCAAATTACGGATGTCATCAGCGGACTTATTTTGTTTTTCCTTATTTGTAGCGAGCCGCTTATCACCTACCGACTGCGCTATCAAAAACAGGCTGAGGCTTCCTCACATGAGGCACTAACATCACCACAAACAGCGATGACATCTGCAACGCCTACCTCAACCCAACCCGTAAGGAGCGAACATGGAACTTGATAGTTGGCTTATTAGTACCACAGCGCGCGCACTTGCGTTCAGTACGCCACTGCTCCTTGCTGCCCTCGGTGAGATTTACGCGGAGCGTTCAGGTGTGGTCAACCTTGGCGTTGAAGGCATGATGCTCCTTGGTGCTATCGTTGGCTTTGCAACAGCTCATAGTTCCGGCTCACCGTGGTTGGGACTGCTTGCAGCGGCAGCTGTGGGGGCACTGGCTGCCTCAGTCCATGCGTTTGTCTCCATCACCATTGCTGCCAATCAATACGTATCGGGGCTGGCACTCACTATTTTGGGAACAGGTCTGGCGGGCTTACTCGGGCGCAACTGGGAAGGCATCCCCCTAGCGCGTCCTATGGAACAGGTTAACGTGCCTATGTTACGCAACATTCCCATTTTAGGTGAGGCTGTTTTTGAAGGGCAGTATTTACTAACTTTTTTGGGACTGCTCATAGCCATCTTACTGTGGTTTGTACTCTACTACACCCGCCTCGGCATGACCTTGCGTAGCGTCGGTGAGTCGCCCAAAGCAGTTGACACCGCTGGCATCAGCGTGGCGTTGGTGCGCTACTGCGCAGTGACATTTGGTGGCAGCATGGCGGGAATTGCGGGTGGCTATTTGTCACTGGCGTACCGCCCGTCTTGGTCGGAAGGGATTACCTCTGGCATGGGCTGGATTGCCTTAGCCATCGCCATTTTTGCAGCTTGGGACCCCCTGCGGGCCATTGGTGCAGCGTTTTTGTTTGGCGCGTTTTTTCACTTATCGTTCCGCTTGCAGGGTATCTTCTCGCCGGAGCTGCTTAAATTGATGCCCTACGTGTTTACCATCGTGGCGCTAGTGCTCACGGCACTTGGCAAGGGTAATACTCGTTTGCGAGCACCGGATGCGCTTGGTGTGCCGTATGCAAGAGGTGAACGCTAGCAAAACATTTGCCTTAGAATTGCCTTAAAATCTAGCTGGATTGTAGGTGGTTGTGTGAAACTGAGCATCACCGAATTTGAGCGTGACGTACGCAAATACCTAGACCAAAGTAAACATGATGACATCATAATCACAGACCACAGTCAAAGTGTGGCTGTCATCATCAGCGCTCAAAAATATGCTCTTTTACAACAACATCACCAAGCATCTACACAAACCCTTGCAGATGCACTCGCGACTTTAGGCGGAGTTGATTTTGAATGGGAGCTACCTGAGCGTGAACCTTGGCTAGACTAAGAAAATTAGCAATGAGACGAGCTATAGTTCCACAATACGAACGACGCTTCCTAAAGTTAAGCTTTATAGGCTGCACCAAGCTAAATGTCGTCAATTTGTAGGCTCTCCAATCTCATTAAGGTACTATTCAGTCTCAATCCTCTACACTAAGCACGTGAAGAACCTCAAAATGTTTTATACATCTGCAACTTGTCTCATCTGCTCGCTTGGATTAGGCAATGTTGTACACGCCCAAGCCATTAATCTCGAGCTCACCAAAGGCACTCTCGACGGACAAACTATCTGTGACCTGTCCCGTACTGAGATTGAGGCTGACGTTTTAGGTGAGCCTGACTGGGTGAATATCGATAGTTTTCCTTGGCGCTGGATGATCAACCAAGGACGACTTGAAGAAGACATCATGCCCATCAACACCGCTTACTACGACCTTGCCTTGCAGCCAACCTACATGCCAGTTGAGGGAACGCTACTCACGCTGAACGTAGTGCTCGAGGACAGCCCCATCACCTTCTCACACGAGATTGACCCGAGTTGGAGCATTACCGAAGCACAGCAGTGGCTCGAGGCAACCTTCGACGCCCAAGGTGCTGCTATCGTGCAAGAACCTATGGAGGCTGTTATGGACATGCTCGAGGACGCTAACTTTTGGGAGCGACGCAGCCTCCAAAGTGCCGCATTTTACTTGGTTGGGCTAAGTTTTGAGGAGCACAGCATGGCCCTCTATTTTCCTGAAGCAAGCCGCGAACTTACTGCCCTTGTCATTGCTTGCGGCGATATTTCTGAGCTTTACTAAAATATTGTCCCTATGTTCTAAGCTACCCAACCCAGTGTGTAAACTAACATCCTCTTCATGAACGTACCATTTGTCAATATGCTTGCAAGACCCCATCTTTTTGTATAAAATCACATGTTAATGCCAATTTTGGAGGTTTTCATGCAAAAAGTTAAGTTTATGGTTCTTGCGCTTGTAACTGCACTGGTGGTGTCGTTTGCAAGCAGTCAAGATGACACCCTCACTGCTGGGTTTATTTATGTAGGCCCTGTGGGCGACTATGGTTGGACCTACGCACATGACCTAGGCCGGCAAGCTGCCGAGGGAGCACTTCCGTGGCTCGAGACTATCTTCATTGAATCCGTTGCTGAGGCCGAGGTGGAAAGTTTCATTGATCAACTCGTCCGCCAAGGTGCCGAGGTGATTTTCACCACTAGCTTTGGTTATATGGACGGCACCTTAGCTGCTGCTGAGCGCTATCCAGACGTCATCTTTGCGCACGCGACGGGTTTTCAGCGCGCACCCAACGTCGCAACCTACACAGCAGATTTTTACCAGATTTACTACTTGAATGGGCTGCTCGCAGGCGCATTAAGCGAAACGGATAAACTCGGCTACATCGCGGCATTTCCCATTCCCGAGGTCAAACGCCACATCAACGCCTTTACCCTAGGCGCACAAGAAGTCAACCCAGACATTGAGGTTGACGTACGCTGGATTTACGAGTGGTTTAGCCCCGCCGCAGCTGCTGAAGCAACTGAGGCCCTCATCGCTGAAGGTGCAGATGTGTTTGCGTTCACCGAAGATACACCCACCGTGATTCAGGTGGCAGCCGAAAGTGGCTACGGAAGTTTTGGACACTACTCAGACATGCTTCAGTTTGCCCCTGACCACGTGATCTCTGGGCAGATTGTGAACTGGGAAATCATCTATATTGACTTCCTTCAAAAAGTCCGCGATGGTGTTTACACACCTGAAACCATGGCAGATGTTGATTACTTCTACAAGATGGATACCGATGCCGTTGCAGCAGGTGCCACCGAAGAGATCATCGTTAACCCCGTCTTTGACGAGGCACTCCAAAGCACCATGATTAGTGATCACCCAGAATTTGGGGAGATTTCGGTGTACGACCTCATGTTCACCCGCCTCGAGCAGATGGACCAAGTTGAACCTGCCTTTGATCCATTTACAGGTCCCATGATGGATAGACAAGGCAACGAAGTTCTGGCAGATGGCGAAATTGCCGACCTCGAGCACCTCCTCACCATGCAATGGGCCGCCACTGGCGTCATTGGTCCTTGGCCAGACGAACCATAAGCCTCTAAAAACTAAGACTAAACAAACACTACCGGCGCTGTTCATTAGTGGTTTCCACTAAAACAGCGCCGGTAGCTCATTTATAGTACACGTTAAACACAAAAAGAAAACAACTCTCTCGCCTTGACTTTGTTCAGTCGGGGTGCTCGGTCGGTTCCACTTTCTCTTCTGAGCGGATACTCACTTGAGCCTCTAATGGGTCTGAGAGTTGTTTGTGAGAAGTAACTTTCGATCAACCTTCTTTATGGTGTTACCTCCTATGGCTGTAGTTTACGTCTTTCAGGTATTCATGTCGGTATTCAAGAACGTGATATTCCTCACGAAATTGTGCTATGATTGACGGTGGTGTGATGTAACTAGGTCACTGCCCATAGTTCCTTATTAACATGTCCTGCACAGGATTTTTCAAGTTCAATACACTCAAAACACGTTGTTTGATATCACCCTAGCCACTAACTGCTCGAGGTGACGTTTTGATATATCCCTACGAATAAACTTACTCAAATACCATTAAAGATGTGGGTTAAACAGCTATTCGCGCATAAAATATCTTCTAAAAGCCTCACAACTGAATGAACTTGCAAGACTTCATGGTACGATAAATATATGTCCATCCTTCCGTTGAACACACGAAGGCTATAATCATGCGGCTGACTGAACGTGAAAAAGACAAACTGCTCATCTTCACTGCAGCTGAACTTGCCCGTAAGCGGCAAGCGCGAGGCTTAAAACTCAACTATCCAGAAGCCATTGCCATCATCACTGCGGATATTTTAGAGCTCATCCGTGACGGCAAAAGCGTCGCTGAACTCATGCAGCTTGGCACCCAGATTTTAGGGCGGGATGATGTCATGGAAGGCGTACCCGAGATGGTTGCCGAAATTCAAGTTGAGGGTACCTTTCCAGATGGCACAAAACTCGTGACCATCCACACGCCTATTCGCTAACATGCTGCACATACATTCATCCCAAGGGATACAAACTCAACTAATACAGCCCCAACTAACACAAACAGGGAGGCCGTGATGATTCCCGGCGAAACGATCATTCAAGCAGGTGAGATTGAACTTTCTGCTGGGCGCGCGCGGGTCACGTTGCGCGTGGATAACAGCGGCGATAGGCCCATTCAAGTGGGTTCGCATACGCACTTTTTTGAAGTCAACAAAGCCCTCACCTTTGACCGCAAAGAGTCCTACGGGTTTCATTTAGATGTTCCTGCAGGAACTGCCCTCCGCTTTGAACCCGGTGAAGGCCGTGAGGTCACACTTGTTGCCTTTGCAGGATCTGGGCATGTTTACGGCATGAATAAGCTTGTTATGGGGTCGCTCGAGAACAACCGCGACACAGCTATGACCAACGCCAAAGAATCAGGCTACCTATGAAGCTTTCCAGAGATGCTTACGCTAACCTCTACGGGCCAACTACAGGCGACCGCGTACGTTTAGCCGATACCGAACTTTTTTTAGAAATTGAACACGACCACACCATCTACGGCGATGAAGTTGTCTTCGGCGGCGGCAAGGTCATCCGTGACGGGCAAGGGCAGTCTCAACAAACTCGAGCAGACGGCACACCTGACCTAGTGATAACCAACGCCATTATTGTCGATTACACAGGCATCACCAAAGCCGACATCGGCGTGCGCGACGGGCGCATTTGTGCCATTGGCAAAGCTGGCAACCCGGATACCCAAGCTGGTGTGACCGACGGCCTCGCTATCGGCCCAGGAACAGAAATTATCGCGGGCGAAAACAAAATTGTCACTGCCGGCGGCATCGACGCGCATATTCACTGGATTGCCCCACAACAAGCGTATGAGGCACTTTACAGCGGCATTACGACTATGTTGGGTGGCGGAACTGGCCCGGCAGAGGGCACCAAAGCTACCACCTGCACACCCGGCGCGTGGAACCTTCAGCGGATGTTAGAAGCTTGTGAAGGCTTACCCGTTAACATTGGGCTTTTAGGTAAAGGCAACAGCTCACTCACAGCAGCACTAGAAGAACAAGTTTTAGCGGGAGCCATCGGCCTCAAACTACACGAAGACTGGGGCACCACACCAGCAACAATTGATGCTGCTCTACGTGTGGCGGATGATTACGATGTGCAAGTAGCGATTCACACAGATACGCTTAACGAATCAGGCTTTGTTGAAAACACCCTCGCTGCCCTAGCTGGGCGCACCATCCACACCTATCACAGTGAGGGCGCAGGTGGCGGGCACGCGCCGGATATTCTGAAAGCAATTGCGCTGGATAACGTGCTGCCATCTAGCACCAATCCCACCATGCCTTACACGGTCAACACGCTCGAGGAGCACCTCGACATGCTCATGGTTTGCCATCACTTAAGCCCGCGCATTCCCGAAGACGTCGCGTTTGCTGAGTCGCGCATTCGTCCCGAGACCATGGCTGCAGAAGACGTCTTACACGACCTTGGTGCCATCAGCATGATGGCCTCCGACTCGCAAGCGATGGGGCGGGTCGGTGAGGTCATTTCGCGTACCTGGCAGACGGCTCACAAGATGAAGCTCGAGCGCGGCGCACTAGCAGGCGACGGCGACCACGACAATGCCCGCATCAAGCGCTATATCGCCAAGTACACTATCAACCCAGCCCTTGCCCACGGTCTGGCTGACCATGTAGGTTCGGTGGAGGTTGGGAAACTAGCAGACTTATGTTTATGGAGTCCGGCTTTCTTTGGGGTCAAGCCAGATGTCATTGTGAAAGGCGGCATGATTGTCGGCGCGGTTATGGGCGACCCCAACGCCTCAATTCCCACGCCTGAACCCAACCACTACCGCATGATGTTTGGTGGCTTTGGCAGCGCGCTGGATAGTCTCGCCGTGAATTTTGTATCTGGAGCGGCGCTCGAGGCAGGTACTCTCTCCCCTCGCCTCAACCGTACGGCGGTGGCAGTTCGCAACACCCGAACCATCCGCAAACAAGACATGAAACTCAATAACGTCCGCCCTAATATTGACGTGAATCCAGACACGTTCGAGGTCACGATTGACGGCGAACGCATCAGCAGTGAAGCTGCTACCAGCTTGCCACTGGCCCAGCGTTACTTTTTGTTTTGACAACCTCAATTTTATGATACGTATTAACCATTTACCTCACATTCACGTTCAACCTCAGCACAATGTTGTTGAACTCCCGATGACTTCCCATGACCGGCAGCGGGTGCGCCGCCGCATTGTGGCAGAGGATGGCACGGAGTTGGCGCTCGAGCTACCCACCGGCACCACTCTCCACGTCGGGCAAGTTTTACATCA
>JBCCOX010000264.1:0-6853 GCA_039025155.1 Deinococcota bacterium
CTTGCCCAACTCAACTACCAAACCCTCATCGCCACCAAAGCCGCCCGCATCCGCGAAAGCTGTGAAGGCGCAGCGGTGTTGGAGTTTGGCGTGCGCCGCTCACATGACCGGGGTGGCAACGCAGGCACGCGGGCCGCACTCATCGGCGGGGCAGATTTTAGCTCCAACGTGGGCATTTCTGCCGTGCTGGGCTACCCTGCCAAAGGCACCCACGCCCACAGCATGGTGCAAGTGTTTGTGGCGCTAGGACTTGGCGAACTTGAAGCGTTTCGGGCTTATGCCAAGCTTTATCCAGATAACTGCTTGTTGCTTGTGGATACCCTCAACACACTGGGCAGCGGCCTCCCCAATGCCATTACAGTTTTTGAAGAACTGCGCGCCAAGGGCCATGAACCTGTTGGCATTCGCATTGATTCAGGCGATTTGGCCTATTTGAGCATTCAAGCTGCCAAAATGTTAGATGATGCTGGTTTCCCCGATACCTCAATCGTGCTCAGCAGTAACCTAGACGAACTGGTGATTTGGCAAATCCTCACCCAAATTCGGCAAGAAGCTGCCAGCTACGGCGTACATCCAGAGTCGCTCGCCAACCGACTCGTCTACGGTGTGGGCACGCGCTTAATTACCTCAGCAGGGGATTCGTCTTTGGGGGGTGTCTACAAGTTAGTGACAATTGCACCAGGTGGCGCAAGTAGCGATAAGACCACGTGGAAACCTGCCATCAAAGTTTCCAACTCGCCAGCTAAAACGCCCAACCCCGGCGACAAGCGGGTTTGGCGGGTCTACCGTCATGGCAGCGGAAGTGGTGATGGGCGAGCCACCGCAGATGTGCTGGGACTTGCGCAGGAACAGCCAGATGCTTCCTTAGACGCTGACGGTGTACTGACCTTGCAACACTACGCAGACGTTCACAAACGGCGCAAACTTACTGCACGTGATGTGAGTAGCCTCGAGCCCCTGCACGAACTTGCTTACCAACACGGGATAACCCACATTGACAAGCACAACTTAGATGCCATGCGCAGTCGCCGCGATGCCGACCTCGCCCGTTTGGATTCGGGGGTGAAGCGTCTGGTAAATCCGCATATTTATCATGTCTCACTAACGCCTAAGCTGTGGCAACTGAAGCAGGATTTGCTCGAGTCATTGCACAGTTAAACATCTTAAAAAATGAGATATTACGTTATTGGCTAAGCCTGTAAATAAGCCCACCGGATGCTTATCTATCCTCTTGCTTTATATCTGAAGTTAAAGGTGATAAGTCATGCACACCGACCCACTCGAGCTGCGCCTCAGTAGGGTCTGCGTCTGGATTTACCGAGATGGTGAGGGTATTGGGCCAGTCGAGGGTGTAGGTGAGTTGGTCAGGAAGGGTTGCGAGTCTTGCTAAGGCTTCCTCGTAACTTTCAATGGCTCCTTCGTCTACATATTTTCCCTCTAAAAATTCCTCGAAAGAGCCTTCAAGAGCTTCGTAGTCGGCCAAAGGTATTTCTTTTGTTGACAAAACCTGATTTTCCACGATCGAGAATACGAGTAGATATTTTTCACTTTCACGCCAAGCCATCATAGTTCCTGGATTGTCACCAGCTACGCGACGAGTTCCCCAGCGAGTATTTCTTTTTATATAGGCATAACTACTTGCATCTAAAGGCTCAAACGACAGCAGGGTAGCATCTGTATACGACTGATCTCTCATATTAGGTGTAGTTCTCGAAGATGATCCAAAACTTCCCATACGCAACATGTGGAGATCGGCTACCTGCTCATTTTGATGTAACCTTAGCGAGACTACAGTATCAGCCATACTGCCTCGTGAATGAACTCCGGACATGGTGCAGACAAATACGTCAGCATTGAGATTAGGCACATCTCTTGAGTTTTCAAAAAGCTCGTCTAATGTAGTCGTATGGCATACAAAGCGATTATGTCCACAAAAAACAGCATGTGCTTCCATACATTCTGTCTCACCAGGAAAGTCCTCAAAGGCAGTAGTTCTGTATGTATCCACAATTGAGTTGTCATCTTGGGCAAAACTGACACAACTCAGCAAGAGGCAAACGAGCAATGTACTTTTGATGAACTTGTGCATAGTGACTCTCCTTGGCATCAGTTTACAGCTTGGCAAGGTAAGGGCTCGAGGTCTCATAACTAACTCAGCTTATTGTGTTCGTTATGATGTGCTACCAACGTGTTTACAGTTATAGACTTCAACACAAACCAGCTCGAGCTTAGATATTCGTTAAGTTCATCACCTCAATATTAAGGAGATTCTATGGCTGCTCAGTCCATCGTTATTGCCTCAGCCGTCCGCACCCCTATTGGTGCATTTCAAGGCGCACTCGCCAGCCTCAAAGCCTCTGAACTTGGCGCTACAGCTATTAAAGAAAGCGTCCGCCGAGCAAATGTTAGCCCCGAAGATGTTGACTTGGTCGTGATGGGTAACGTGCTGCCTGCTGGCATGGGGCAAGCGCCCGCTCGCCAAGCTGCTATTTACGGCGGGCTGCCACCAAGCACACCCACCGTTACCGTCAACAAGATGTGTGGGAGCGGCATGGAAGCAATTATTCAAGCAGCTAGGGCCGTGGCTGTGGGGGATGCTAGCATCGCCGTGGCTGGCGGTATGGAATCCATGAGCAACGCACCGTATTTGCTACCGAGTGCCCGTAATGGCCTGCGCTTTGGCAACGGTGAATTAGTTGATAGCATGCTTCACGACGGGCTACTTGATGCTTACGGCGGACTTCACATGGGTAACTGTGCGGAGCTGTGCGCCCGCAAATACAACTACAGCCGCGAAGATCAAGATGCCTTTGCTGTGACCTCTTACAAGCGTGCTTTAGATGCCATTCGTGAAGGTGCGTTTGAAGATGAGATCGTGCCCGTTGAGGTGCGCGGCCGTAAAGGTGAGGTGACGCTAGTTGCTGAAGATGAATCCCCTAAAAAAGTGAACTTTGACAAGTTGCCTAGCCTGCGCCCAGCGTTTGAGGAAGATGGTACTGTGACCGCCGCCAATGCCTCGAGCATCAATGATGGGGCGGCTACAGTGGTCATCTGTTCAGAAGATACCGCAAAAGCCAAAAACTTACCTATTTTGGCGCGCATTTGTGGTACAAGCGTGCACGCACTAGAACCAGAGTGGTTTACACTTGCCCCCGTTGGTGCGCTCGAGACACTCCTTACAAAGCTCAACTGGCCCGCAGAGTCCGTTGATCTCTACGAAATTAACGAAGCTTATGCAGTTGTCACTATGGCTGCTAGCCAAGAGCACAAGCTCAACCCAGAAGCAGTGAACATTCACGGAGGTGCAGTTGCCCTCGGGCATCCTATTGGTGCGTCCGCAGCGCGTATTTTGGTAACGCTTTTGTATGCACTCAAACGTCACAGCAAAACGCGCGGCGTGGCATCGATGTGTATTGGTGGTGGGGAAGCGCTAGCAATGGGCGTTGAACTTGCGTCTGAAACCTAGTACATCACCAAACGCGGGTTTGATTTTCGGTTTCTTTTTCAGCAAACGTGCGTTCTACATCTATCTCGAGCTGATTAGCTAAAGCAAATACGTTCCAAATCACGTCGTACATTTCGTGGCCAATGTGAGTTTTGATGTCCTTGTTGATGTTGTTATTGATGTCGCTGTTGTCTGCGGTAGTGTTAGCAGCCTCGAGCTGCAACACGGCCTCAGCAAGTTCACCAACCTCAGCCATTAAGTAGGCAAGTCGCTCCGCCGGCGTGTGCAGTTGCCAGCCCTGTTTATCACAGAGGGCTTGAACAGCCTGTTGAATCTCGTCAAGTGTCATGCTTGCTCATCAAGATGATGTGCCGTTACGCCCGATGGCAGGTGGCGTGCTAGCTCGCTTTTTGTCCTTAGCTGCTTCTTGCGGGCTGACCATCTTGCCGTGGCGAATAGCGTAGGCAATCACCTCGGGTAAATCCCACGAGTCAATGTCAAACGCAACGGCATTGTAATCATAAGGAACTTTGTGCAAGCTGGCGTGAACGGCTGTCTCAGAAATATTGAGCACCGCGTAATCTGCACCCGGTTTGCCGCTAAGCGACAAGCCCACCGACCCGGGATTCACAATATAACCATTGGCAAGTTTGATGATGCCGGGCACGTGCGTCTTACCACAGGCGATGATCTTACAGCGGGCCTGATCTAGCTCGCGCATGAGGTCGTTATCACTACGGCTTAAATCTAGCGGCGTGGCGTTACTTTCTAACGTGCCATGAAAAAAGCGCATGCGTCCATAAGGGGTGTGAAGGCGTTGTTGAACGGGTAAGGTTTTTAAGAACTCGAGGCTCTCTGGTTTGGTCATGCGCCGTGTCCACTCGATGGTGGTATCGGCAATGCTCGAGCCTTCACCAGCCGCAAAGCCGTAAATAAGCTGTTCATCAGCACTGCCCAAGGTGCAAGGAATATGCCGTTTGCGGATGACGCTAATCACCGCATCTGGGTAAGGGCCGTAACCCACTAAATCCCCCAAGCAGATAATTTCGTCCACACCGCGCTGCTCCAAGGCAGTAAGCACGGCATCCAAGGCCAAAATATTTGCTTGAATGTCGCTGATGATACCTAAAATCACATTTAATCCTACCATGCAAAAGGTGAGTTTCTATAGCGTTCCACGCATTTGCGAGCCGTGAATGCCTCATGTTAACTAACAACACATTTATTGTTATCACTTATGTTGGCGTTCACAAAAAAGATGACGGCATCATCCACCGTCATCTTCCAAGTTAATTTAGCTGTAATGCTGTTTAGCTAGATTTGCTGAGGTAGTGAACAAGTAACGTGACCGACGCCTCAAGGTCACTTTTTGCCACCATCTCGGTAACAGTGTGTACATAGCGCGAGGGAATGGATAGCGTGATGGAAGGCACACCCGCCCGGCTGCGCTGTACGGCTCCGGCGTCTGTCCCACCAAGCGGAAGAATCTCGAGCTGATAGCTCACGTCGTTGGCTTCAGCAAGGTTAATAAATTCGTCTAGCAACCAGCGGGTACTAATGGACGCTCTGTCCATGACTTTAAGGGCCACACCTTTGCCCATTTCGGTGATGCTCTGGTCACTGGGACTTCCGGGGGTATCTACAGCTAGCGTAGTATCTAGGGCGATGCCAATATCTGGCGTGATGGCAAACGCGCTGGTGGTTGCCCCGCGTAAACCCACTTCTTCTTGCACGCTAAATACCGCATGGACATTGGCCGTTGGGGCGTCTAAGCGTTTGAGTAGCTCGAGCAAGACCCAACAATTTGCCCGGTCGTCCAGTGACTTGCCAGTAACAACCTCACCTAAATCAAGAAATTCTTGGCGCAGGGTCACCATGTCGCCAATGCGTACTTTGTCTTTAACCGTCTCAGCAGGCAGTGCCAAATCCACCATAAAGTCTTGCATCTCGGGGACGCGCTTGCGCTCTTCGGCACTGGCGATGTGAACAGGTTTGGTCGCTGGATTGAGTACCCCGATGAACTCGTCGCCACTGCTAGCAAATACGGTCACTTGACGGGCAAATAAGTTGCGCATATCAAACCCGCCGAGGTTTTGCAAACGCAAAAAGCCTTTGTCATCAATGTATTTCACGTAAAAGCCAATTTCGTCCATGTGCGCCACCACCATGACGTTCTTGGCGTTGTCGTGCTTGCTTTTTTTAACTGCAATTAAGTTACCGAGGGCGTCGGTATGGGTTTCGTCTACGTGTCCCTCGAGCTGCGTTTCAATAAACGCCCGTACGCGCTCTTCGCGCCCCGGCACGCCTGACATTTCAGAAAGGTGTTTGAGGATGTCCATGCGTTACCTTATCACGCAATCTGAGTCATAATGCGCCCACCGTTCACTAAAAAAGGCGGCCCTAAGGCCGCCCACATATCATTTTGTGATGTGATGATGCTACTCCACGTCGTACATAGCAATAATGGTTGTATCTTTTACACCCTTATCAAAGTACTGCCCGCGCACGCTCAGGTAAGCTTCATCTTGAGACATCGTATTCAGCGCGTCCATGTCTGGGTAGCGCAAGGTCATAATGCGGTTAATCGGCGCATCCGACGTATTCACTACCGTTTCTGCCACCTTAAAATCATGGGTAAAGTGCGCACCGTACTGTTCCAAAATGGCTTTGATGCCATCGCGGTAGGCGTGATACGATGTTTCATCAGTAACATTGAGACCTGCTAGAACTTCTACGGGCATAATTTGCCGCCTTTCCTCATACAAAAATTTCCAGATTGCCTTGATTACAAAATACAGATAGCTGACATAGCACGATTTCAATCAAGTAATATCATTCATCACTATAAGAAAATAGATGTTAGCAAGTCTAACGATTCGTTACTTATATCGTTTGGTAGCGCGCTAAAGCCTCTACATATACCGGATTTGATGCTGGCAAAAATTGCTGCGTGGTTGTTTGTGCATTGCTAGCTACTGCCTGCCCGCATCCCCAAAACGCAAGCAGCGCTGCACCATAGGCAACACCTTGGTTAAATTGAGGTTGTTTGAGGGGTGTTTCTAGTACGTCACTGACCATCTGCAACCAAAAGTCGGACGTTGACCCGCCACCTGTAGTGAGCAGTTCTGTCACATTGGCAAGCGGCTGAATGACATCTAGCGTATCGCGCAAGCTGTAACTGATGCCCTCGAGCACCGCCCGAATCACATCCGCTTGCGTGCTAGCCAGACTTAAGCCCGTCCACGAACCACGTAAATCTGGATTCATATGCGGCGTGCGCTCACCTGCTAAGTACGGCTTAAAGGTCACCCCACCTGCACCGGGTTGGCTGCTTTGAGCAAGTTCTGTTAAGTCGTCAAACGTGCGCTCTGGGTAAAACGTATCGCGGTACCACTGAAAACTGCCTGC
>JBCCOX010000265.1:0-6849 GCA_039025155.1 Deinococcota bacterium
GGCTTTGAGCGTCATGAGTTGTGGCTGCCCCCCCTCTTCTCATTGGGTGGGGTAGCGACGGTTATTAGCCTTTACACCTTTCCGTTTGTGTTTTTAGCTGTATCTGCAGCGCTACGTATGCATGATGCCACACTAGATGATGCAGCGAGGGTAGCAGGTCGAGGTGGGTTCGAGTCATTTTTCAAGCTCACCTTGCCACTGCTTTTGCCTGCTGTAACAGGTGGCGTACTACTAGTGGGTCTTTACGTGCTCTCTGACTTTGGCACCGTGGCGCTAATGCGCTACCAAACCTTCACGACAGCGATTTACCGTCAATTCGCTGGTGAAATTGGGCGTAGTGCTGCCTCGATTGTCAGCTTAGGACTGATCACGCTGTCTTTGCCCTTACTCTTAACTGAGAGTTTCCTAAATCACCGCGAACGTCGCTATGTGCGCTCTGGGAGCTGGCGTCCACAGCAGGTAACGCCACTTGGCGCTTGGCGTTGGCTGGCGTTTAGCTATGTACTGCTATTAGCAGTATTGTCGTTGTTCATTCCTTTGATTGTGCTGGCAGGACTGACCTTGCAAGGCATTCTTGCACCCACCGAGGTTGACCTATTATGGCGCGTGGGTGCAGGAAGTCTGACGAGTTCAGGCATCAATAGCTTAGTCTTATCTATTGCTGCTGCAAGCTTGGCATTGCTTTTGGCACTGTTACCCGCGCTGCTAGTCGTGCGCTACAAAAGCCGCTATAGCCGCACGCTCTCTCTACTGAGCAAGACGGCATTTGCACTGCCTGGCATCATCGTGGGATTGGGCTTTTTGATGTTTTTTATCCGCACACCGATTTATGCGACGGTTGCGTCACTGGGCTGTGCGCTGGCATTTCGGCTCTTACCGCAAAGTGTGACACTCAACGAAACAACTCTGCGGAATGTTTCACCTAACCTCGAGCACGCCGCCCAGACCATGGGGCATGGTACATGGCGTACACTGCGCCGCGTCACCGTACCGTTGTCTGCGCCAGGGCTGCTTGCAACTTGGGCACTAGGGTTTGTCACTGCCATGAAAGAACTACCGCTGTTGGTGATACTGCGTCCACCTGGCTTTGACACCTTACCCATCCAGATTTGGGAAGCTGCTAACGACTCTATTTACACCCAAGCTGCTCCCCCTGCACTGCTGTTGGTGCTGCTGACAACCGTCGCATTGGGCGTAGTGTATTCGATGAGTCGATTTGGGATAGAACGAGTGGTAGCACAGCATCAAACAACTGCATACACGGCGCAACTACCAGCATCACAGGTTCGTAAACAGATGCAAGGTGCAATGGATTAGCTTTGCTAGCTATCCGTACAACAAACGTCGCCAACGCAGGATTCTACAAAAGCTTGGCTCGTCAACTTCTAACCGCCAACCATAGGTTGATACGGATTCTGTGCGGGCTAATTCCAAAAGAGAACTAACTCCTATGAGCACCACTTGGATACGCCATCACTGGCCCCACCACACGAACACTGCACGAAGCCTCAACCTCTACAAAGATATGTGGCGGTAAACGCGCCTCGAGTCTCACCCCATCCACCAATTCAACCGTAATCAACTGATACGCCCCGAAAAATCGGCATGCTACGACGCGAGCTTCGCCTACATTATCAAACTCAAGCGTTAGCGCTTCAGGGCGAAGTAAAATATCTACCGCACCACGACATTGCTGTACCAGCGGCAACCTGCCAAGCGCACAGATGACGCTATCTTCTGAAGCCTGACCTGCAATAAATCGCGCTGCACCTACAAAAGCCGCCACTTCACGACTGACAGGGCGAAGATAAATATCTTGGGGTGTACCGCTTTGAACAATTTTGCCTGCAAACATCACCGCCACCACATCGGCCATACTTAAGGCTTCATCTTGATCGTGGGTGACCAGGATAGTGGTGGCTTGAGTACGGTTCAGAATGCGCTGCACCTCGGCTCTGGTGCTTTCGCGCAAGGCAGCGTCAAGGTTAGAAAAAGGTTCATCTAACAAAATCACGGTGGGATCATTAGCCAAGGCACGGGCGAGCGCTACCCGCTGCTGTTGTCCACCTGAGAGCTGATGTGGATAGCGTGAGGTCACGTCCGCTAGACCAACTAGGGCAGCAAGTTCAGTAACTCGAGCACGACGTTGACGACTACCACTGATACGTAGGGGAAACGCAATATTTTCAGCCACCGTTAGGTGCGGGAAAAGTGCGTAGTCCTGAAAGACCATACCTACTTGCCGCGCTTCGGGGGTAACCCAAGTGCGCGCGTCTGCCACGCGCACGCCCGCCAAATTGATTGTGCCGTTGTCGGGATGCTCTAACCCCGCTACAAGCCGCAAAGTTGTGGACTTACCACAACCACTTGGACCAAGCAACGCTAAAAACTGACCTTCACGCAAACTGAGTGACAGCGCATCAACGGCCAGTGTATTTTCACCAAATCGTTTGGACACACCATCTAAAGCGATGACAGGTATAGCAGGAATCGTTTGCGTAGGTGTTGGCTTGACCAGGTTTTGAGTAGTTTTAGCAGTGGAAATTGTAGCACCCTTATCTCACGTTCTTTTTGGGCTAGGCTTTTTAGCTGCAGCCAAAACGCATGCCAATTTTTTTACTTTGATATCATACCCTAGCTGCCAGGTCGTGTATAGAAATCTTACCTAGAGTGCACGTTATCTGATTAAACTCAAGTCACAACGATTCCTATTTTGCTTAATGAGCACCTTTTTTTGAACGCTGAGCTTTAACATTGGATGACAGCACAATATTCGTACTAGGGCAACTTGTTATTGTCAACGCACGCATTGAAGTGACGGCCGTGAGGCTTGTGCGCTGAACGCTTAGGAAACTTCACAGCACTCAGCTAGCGACCCTGGGGGCAGTCTTTTAGTGCACCACAAGATCAATCTCATGGTTGAACAAACCGTGACGGAAAGAGGTTTCATTATGATTCGTTTGCGCCGTTTAGGTATTGTCTCACTGCTTTTAGCAGGAGCGTTGTTAGTTAGCAATGCTTCAGCCCAGTCCGACTTAAGTGGCGAAATCGTGCTTTACACCACTCGGGGTGAAGCACTTATTAATGGTGTGTTAGAGGCCTTTAGTGAAGAGCACCCTAATATCACCGTGACCGTGCTACGCGGTAGCAACAGTCAACTAGGGGCGCGCATTCTAGAAGAGCGCGCTAATCCTCAGGCCAACGTGTTTATTAACAGTGATACGATCACAATGGAGAACTTAGCTGAAGAGGGGGTGTTCGTCCCCAACGACTCCGAACTCATTGCTGCTATTTCTGAACAGTACCGTGCTGATGATGGTAGCTGGTCGGCGCTCACCCTACGTGGGCGCGTCATCATGTACAACACCGATCTACTTGATGAGTCCGAAGTACCCACCTCACTAACTGAGCTGGCTGATCCGCAGTGGCAAGGTCGACTTGGTTCTGCTGACAGCACTAACGGCGCAATGATGGCAACGATTGTTGCGCTCAACCGTATTATTGGTGAAGAGGCAACTAGCGAGTGGATTGAAGGACTTGTTGCTAACAACACACTCTTTTCAGGTAGTCACACTGACATTCGCCGTGCAGTAGGCGCAGGTGAAATTGAACTTGGGTTGGTCAATCATTACTACTACTACCTGTCCATTGGTGAAGGTGCACCAGTAGGTATTGTCTGGCCCGACCAAGGTGACGATGAACCTGGCTTGATTGTCAACTCAACTAACATAGGTATCCTAGAGGGTACAGAGGGTGACACACTTGCGCTTGCTAAAGTCTTTGTAGATTTTATGCTCTCTGAAGCAGGACAAACTGTTTATGCCCAAGGTAACAACGAATGGCCTATTGTTGAAGGCATCCCACTGGCTGAAGGTGTACCTGATCCCAGTGGCTTTATGTTGGCAGATATCAACTTAAAATCGCTGGTAGAAGGCATCCCCATAGCACGTGAGCAAGTGCAAGAAACGGGTATGCCCTAAAGCTCAAGGTGTTTTAAACGTAATTTGTGCCCGCTGGAATGCACTCCAGCAGGCGCATTTATATTGATCGTTACCACGATTTAAGAACAAAAAGTCTGTACGTCTGACTCAGTAGTACTACACTTGCTCCCGTCGCCGAAAAACTTAGTGCTACTGACACACCAAACCTTGACCACAACACACCGATGCTGATTGCACCTAGTGCTGAACTAAGTGCGTAGATGAGGTAGAAAAAGCCAAAGCTCGAGCCCTTATCTTCTGCCTCACGCCCAATAAGGGTGCGAATACCGTTGAGCATCATCACTACGTGAACTCCGTAGATTACAAAACTGATCAGTAGCGTTGCAACATAGCCCCAAAATAACAAGCCTAGTGCTAGTACCCCTGCTATGTAACCAGTGCAAAGCAACCACTGCGGATGAACGCGGTCAAGTAGCACACCAACGCGGTAACTCAGCAGCACTTGGGTGAGCTTCGTAATAACTAATAGTGATAACACGCCGCTGATACCCAGTCCGTGTGCGTCTACACGCAACACCCAAAACGCTTCGCTAAACATAAACAGCGAAAATGCTGCAACCCCAAGAATAGACGGTAAAAGGGGTTTTTCGATGCTGATACGTACGGGCTTGTGCAGCTTGCCACCAGTAACATCACGCACCATAAAGATGAGAATTAGCAGTGCCAGTACACCTGGCAGCAAACTCCAACGGAAGATGTTGCGAAACACGGCTTCGCTGCTGCCAAAAGTAGACAGGATGATCAGTGCAGCAATAAGTCCGCCCATCTCGCCAGCTACATCCAGCGTCTTGTGCAGCCCAAAGGATTTGCCCGTGTCTGCTTTATCTGCTGATTGGCTAATAAGGCTGTCTTTAGGTGCTGCTCGCACAGCTTTACCCAAGCGCTCAACCACACGGATGCCTGCAATACTCGCCCAGCTACTGCTCCAAGCAAATAAGGGTTTGGCAACTGTCGAGATGCCGTAGCCAATGAGCAAAAAAGGCTTGTTATGGGCAAAGTGCTCGCTTAACACCCCGCTAACAAAGCGCAATATATAGCTCACAAAAGTTGCTATAGCCACGACATAACCCACTTTGTCTGTACCTTCGTCCAGCACTAACACGATAAAAAGCGGCAAAATGGGCGTGACCAAAGAAGATGCAAAGTCGGTAAACAGGCTCACCAGCCCCATTGCGACGATATTACTGTGTGGTTGCCTTGACATAAGCCTATCTTTGGCTATAGCTTTTACTCCGTCCCTGTCTACCATCTCTCCGTCTATCACCTTGCCTATCAACATAGTCTGTCAAGCAGTTAGGCCTATCCAAGTTTAAGCAAGCTGCAACATCATCGGCAATACCTCAACACTATACTCAGATATAATTCCGAGTAAGTTACTCTTATTTAGACTAGGAGCATTCCTGTGAAAGCCTGCTTAATCACGTTAAGCTTTGTTCTACACACCATTTTGAGTATATCTTTTGCCCAAACCTGTACTTCAGCAGAGCGCCTATTTGACCATCCTGTGCTTGCCACTGAGCCTGTCTGCGTGCCTGAAACCATCGAACGTGTGGCCGTCATTGACCGCTTATCGTTTGAAACCCTACTGGCACTTGGTATAAAGCCAGTAGCATCTCCCGAGGGCTACATCCGCAATCATCAAATTGATTTTCCTTACCGCGCTGAGTCCGTTGCAGGCATTGTTGATATCGGCTCTAGGGGTGAAGTGAACTTAGAAGCGCTGCTCGAGGCTGCCCCAGACGTAATTGTGGCTAGCGAGTTTGAGGATGTCTCTGCATTTGATGCCATAGCGCCCACCGTGCAGTTTAGGTTTAATCACAGCGGTGAGTGGCTCGAGGTTGCTGCACTCACCGCAGCACTGGTAGGTCAAGAGGAAGGTTACGCCCGCTTGCTAAATAATTACGAGGCTAGAGCCCAAGCCCTTACAGATGCTTTGGGGGATAGCCCACCTGTATTATCCGTTGTGCGGGTCCGCGAAGATCACATTCGCCTTTACGTTACAGACTCATTTGCGGGTTCAGTTATTGCCGACGCTGCCATTCCCCGCCCGGACTCGCAAGACTTAACCTACGTTGAACTGGCTGAGCAATTTAACGCCCAAACCTTTTACCGCATTAACCGCGAGCAGTTGCCCCTAGCAGATGGCGACATCATCGTGGTCTTTTACACCGGTAGCAGTGAAGACATTGCCCAACAAGCGGAAGCGCGCAAAGCAGCCCTCGAAGGTGATCCCCTTTGGAATAGCTTAGGTGCCGTGCAAAACAGTCAGGTGTATGACGTAGGCGGCTATTGGATTGGCTCGAGCTTTATTGCGGCGCATGAAATCCTTGATGATTTGTTTGAGCTAGTTGCCAACGTTGAACCCACCATACCCAATCCGTTCATTGAAGCTACTGAGTGAGTATGTCTGAAACGCAGTTCTGCTCGCTCATTGCCCAAGAAAAGGGGCTTGACCCGATTGGTTACAGTACCAGCGCCAAGCGGTTTTTTGCCCTCGAAAACTCACTGCCGTGGCCAAAAGGTATGTGGCTTAAACCCGAGTATGTCCCCGCTGCCGTTCCAAAGATTTTTGAAGCGGTGGGTAAGCTTAGCCCCGCAGAACAAGCTGCACTGAGTGTTCGCCCTTTAATGGTTGCACCCGATGCCGACTACAGCACCGAGGGGTATAAGCGGTTTTTTGTTTTAGAGAGCCCCGAAGGTCTTTTTGCTGACTACACCCGAACCGAATACCTTGTGCCAGAGGCGCAACTTAGCGACCTTATTTGGACCGCGCTAATGGACGCGGGCAACCTGCCACACTTTGCTAAGTACCAAGTAGACGCGCCTTACCGTGATTTTTTAGTTTGCA
>JBCCOX010000266.1:0-6806 GCA_039025155.1 Deinococcota bacterium
AACGTCTCCCATATAGGCATTGGC
Organism: Deinococcota bacterium; assembly: GCA_039025155.1. GTDB lineage: Bacteria > Deinococcota > Deinococci > Deinococcales > Trueperaceae > JBCCBI01. The sequence continues at coordinate 25 of JBCCOX010000266.1, forward strand.
AATGACCGTACTACCGGTATCTGAGGTTGTTGAATACACTAAACTACTTTGGGCATCATTCACAGGGCGCACGATAGCAGTCACAATACTACGCTCCAACTCTTGCACGGGTACAAACACATCTACCTCAACAATATCATCGTCGTAATCAATGGAAATGTTTCGGTAGCTGCGGCGGTAGCGCACGCGGGCGTCGTCCCGAAAGGCGCTGATGAGCCCTGTTTCAGGTACTGCTTGGCTGACAGCAAAGTCATAGCGAATACGCCCCGGTCTGTCAACATAGGCGAGTGTCATGGCTTCCAAAGTGGCATCAAAAAATTGGTTGTAAGGCGCTTCAAAAATAATAGGTGCTTCTGGTGGAGGAACGTTTGGGAGTGGTGTACAAGCTGCTAAGCTCATGATGGCCACAATCCACAGCATGCGACCTAACCCTGTGTAACGAACACTGTGTTGGACAAGCTTGCGTAACATGAGTTTAGTCTAGAGCGTGAGTAGGTGATGGCAAGTTATCTTGCAGTACACCTGCTTCATAAGATGATTCTTGTGATGTGAAATAGGCAGGATGCTCGAGCTGACGTGAATACAGCCCTGCATAGCCTCGAGCTAGCTACTAAGTTGATAGGACCTCAAACGGACATCAACCTTGCTAATCAATGCACTCTCCGCAGGTTTAAGGCAGATACTTAGGATAATTTGTGCATTTATGTCACAATACTTGGTCAATCCCAACAAACTTGACAAGCTTCCAAGGAAATGCTTATAGTGAATGAAAGCGTTTTCATAGCCGAGTCAACTTCATCTGAGTTGTTTGCTCATCTGTATGTTGCAGCTTCATTTTGTCGTAGCGAGTGTCGTTATGAAGGTGAGTATCTCATGCTGTTTTGTCAGCGTGTGATGTGGTCATGCAGATGGTGTCATGGCACGTTATGCCTCGAGACTTTGTGTCAGTGCAGTGGTTATAGCGTGGTGGTCACAGCGTGGTGGTTATGGTGCAGTGGTTATGGTGCAGTGGTCGTAGCACAGTGGTCATAGCATCGAGAAAACGCTACTTGTAAAGGAGTTTTGTGTCAACCATTCGAGAGGTTTCACGTTTAGCTGGTGTATCAATATCCACTGTGTCGCGGGTGCTCAACAACACTGTTCCGGTTGCCGAGGACACCAAAGCCCGGGTAATGTCGGCGGTGTCTCAGTTGGGCTACACACCCAATACCTTTGCACGCGGCTTAGTTACCAATCGCTCGGGGGGTATTGGCGTTGTTGTTAATGAAATCTCGAGCCCTTTTTATAGCGGTATCATCAAGGGAATCGAACAAGTTGTTGAAGCTAGCGGCATGCACCTTGTCGTCTCGAGCGCCCATATTGATGGCAGTGTGGAACACAATGCCGTCAGCTTTCTTAAAGAACGGCGCTGCGACGCGCTTATTTTGCACCTCGAGTCAACTTCAGATGAGCAGTTGCTAACTTGGTCCCAAGCTGATGCGCCTATGGTGATTGTGGGACGGCACATTCCAGAATTAGCTGAAGCCTGTGTCTATCTGGACAATGAATTGGGAGGCTATTTGGCGACCAAGCATTTGCTCGAGCAAGGCCACCGTCACATTGCGCATATTAGCGGGCCCTTGACCATGAAAGATGGCCGTGACCGCTTGGCGGGGTATCAGCGTGCGCTCCAAGAAGCAGAGCTAGCTTGCGACGAACGTTGGATTGTCAACTCGGATTTTATTGAATCCGGTGGGCAGCAGGCCATGCAGCAACTACTAGCACGCAACTTGCCCTTAACAGCCGTGTTTGCTGCCAATGATCAGATGGCTGCTGGCGCGCTTAAAACGCTACGAGAACACAATTTGGACATTCCTCAAGATGTTTCCCTAGTGGGTTACGACGACGTGTTAATTGCCCGCTACCTCTACCCGAGTTTAAGCACTATCCATCAACCCCTCATGGAGATGGGCAATGCAGCGGCAACTATTGCCCTAGCCCTTTTACAAGGTCAAGAAACGGAGGTTCAGCATAAGTTCAATCCCAAGCTTGTCAAACGACAGTCAGTAAAGTCCATTTGAACGCAGGTGTTACAGCACCTGCAAGCATATAAGGCCCCGGCCTTGATCAACTCAGCTTCAACCTCCGCTGAATCAGCTTACCTCACAAACGTATCAGCACAAACGTATTGGTGTGTAGGAGACCTGAGTAGGACATGAACTGGGTAAAAAAACTAGCTACCTAGCTATAAAGAAGCTAGCTACATAGACAGATCACATTATCTAATGAAAGGAACAACGATGAAACGTTTAGTTATTTTAGCCCTCGCACTTTTTTCTGCAATGGGCATAGCCCAAGATAACGTCCTAACTGTGGGTAGTTTCCCCAACCTCTCAGAAGCTACCGAAATGCTTGCCAATGCCTATATGGACATGAACCCCAACGTGGAAATCCAACTTCAGATTTTAGAATTTGGCGATTATCACAATGCGTTAACCACCGCGCTAGCAACAGGTGAAGGCGCACCAGACGTAGCTGCTATCGAGGTAGGATTTATCGCTAAGTTTGTTGCCGATGGTGGCTTGGTAAACCTAGCAGAGGCACCTTACAACGCGGGCGAAGTCACCCCACTAATTGCTGACTACGCCGTTGCCCAAGGCACCACTATAGACGGACGCATTGTAGCTATACCTACCGATTTAGGTCCTGGCGTGCTTTACTGGCGGCGCGACCGCTTTGAAGAAGTAGGTGCTGACGTAAGCACTGTATTAGAAAGTTGGGATGACTACATTGCGTTTGGTCAGCAAGTCACCCGTGATACAGATGGTGATGGTGCTAACGATGTATTCCTTATTGCCGATGCTGCAGACGTTTACAACGCTATGATTCGCACCGGACTAGAAGAAGGTCAAGGTATTTACTTTGACGATAACGGTGAAGTGCTTGTTAATACTGAACGCTTTCACAATGCATTTAGAGTCGCCAAAGAAATTCGTGATGCTGGCCTAGACGCCCAAATTGGCGCATGGAGTAACGAGTGGTATCAAGCTTTTAAAGACGGCACGGTAGCTACCCAGATGTCGGGTGCGTGGTTGCGCGGACACTTACAAAACTGGATGGCGCCGGAAACCAGTGGCTTATGGGGCGCTGAGAACTTACCCGGTGGCGCGTTCTCAACGTGGGGCGGTTCGTTCTATGCCATTCCTGAACAGTCAGATAGCAAAGAACTGGCTTGGGATTTCATCAAGTTCATGACAACAACGGAGCAAGCTCAGCTTGATTCTTTTTCCCTTATTGAAGCGTTCCCATCCCTTAAATCCACCTGGGAAGACCCTATTTTCCAAGAAGAAATTCCCTTTTTAGCCAACCAACAAGCACGTCTACTCTTTATTGACATCATCAATAACATTCAAGGCACAGTGACCCACCCCGGTGATGTTGTGGCCCAAGAGATTGTTACTAACGCACTGAGCCAAGTACTCAACGAAGACCGTCCTATTGAAGACGCGCTAGCCAATGCTGAGCGCTTGATTCAGCGGCGCGTGCGCTAAGCTTGGCTATTCAGCTTTGTAACTTGATTGAGTCTGTAGTCAAGGTATGAGACTACTGTAATGCAATTTGGATGCTCGAGCATTTCAAGCACTCGAGCATCCACCTCAGCCCTACTCAGCTCATCACCCAAAGATTAAGCCTGTTCTAGTTTGTCAAGGAGTTTGTTATGTCAAGCCCTAGCTTGTCCAGTTCTGCCAAGTCCAGCCCCCGCCTCTCTTGGCGAATTCGTTGGCACATTTGGCAGCGGCGCTACGCTCCCTATATGTTTTTAGCTCCATTTTTTATTTTATTTGCTATTTTTGGGCTTTTCCCTATTGTATTTACAATCTTTGTATCTGTTCAGGAATGGAATCCTATTCAAGGCCTCGGTGCTATGGAATTTGTGGGCATTGAAAATTACACCTGGGTACTCACCGACCCAGATTTTTGGAAAGCCCTTTACAACACGCTGTTTATTGGCGTTTTGTCGGGCTTAGCGCAGCACCTCGTGGCGATTCCTTTAGCGTTTTTGCTCATTATGAGTTTTAAGCGCTGGCGACACCCGTTTACGGCAGCTTATTTTTTGCCATATATTACGTCTACGGTTGCTATTGCTATTGTCTTTAATACTATTTTTGGAACTCAGTATGGCATCATTAATCAAACCCTCATGGCATTTCGGCAAACGCCCTTAGTCGAGTTTTTAGCAAGCTCGAGCTGGTCGTCTTGGCTCGTTGGCTGGTTACCCGAAGAACCTATTCGCTGGCTAGGGCGCGCTAGAAACATCAAACCTGCTATTGGCATTTTGGTGTTTTGGAAGTATTTTGGCTGGAACGTCGTGATCTACAGCGCGGGCTTATCAACCATTCCGCGCACCTACTACGACGCTGCTGAGGTAGACGGTGCTAATGCCCTCCAGCGCTTTTGGCACATCAGTTTGCCCTTACTACGCCCCATCATGTTTTTTGCTATTAGCTTAACCATTATTGGCAGTATGCAACTCTTTGAAGAACCGTTTATTCTAGCTGGCGCAAGCCCCATGGGTGGCATTAACAATGCGGGCATGACGGTTGCTATGTACTTGTACCGCGAAGGCTTTGGCTTTAACGAAATGGGTACGGCAGCAGCCACAACTTGGATTTTGTTTGTTGTGATTGGCATACTTACTGGCTTGCAGTTTTGGCTTAGTGGGCGCGGCGGCCTAGAAACGCGCGGTTAGGGGAAGGCTATGAGTTACGTACAGCAAAAGCGTCCACAACGCAATCATCCAAATCGTAATCGTTGGCGCTTGCAACCAGCGCAAGCAGATAAGTCTTGGACAGTCTCGAGGACGATCACCTTTATCTTGCTCGTTTTGCTCGCTGTGCTCACATTTTTTCCGTTTTACTGGATGTACGTCCTTATGACGCACAGTCCCGGCAGTATTTTTTCAGCGCCGCCGCCCCTTTGGTTTGGTAGTGAATTGCGCAATAACTGGCAGATGCTTTTTGAGGCATTACCTTTTGGGCGCAACATGCTGAACAGTGTCATGATTGCCTCGGTAGCTACAGCCACCTCACTTATGTTTAATAGCTTAGGTGGGTACGCCCTTGCCATGTACGACTTCCGGTTTAAGCGCGTGATGTTTGCCATCATTATGGTGACGTTTTTGATTCCGCCTATTTTAAATTTAATTCCCTTTGCCATTACCATGCGGCTTTTGGGGTGGATTAACGACCCTTGGTTTAAAGGCTTGTGGGTACCGGGTATGGCCAGCGCGTTTGGCATCTTTTTTATGCGGCAGTTTTTTGCTAGCAGTATGTCCAAAGAACTTATGGACGCTGGCAGTATCGACGGCGCGTCTGAGTTGCGTATTTTTTGGAGCATCGGCTTGCCACTGGTACGCCCCGGACTTGCGACGCTTGGACTTATTACCTTTATTGGTAGTTGGAACAGCTTTTTGTTCCCTTTAATTATCTACACAAAGCGCGAACTCTACCCTGTACCTTTAGCAATTCGCAGTATTCAAGGTACAGCAGCCACGACCGACTGGAGTGTGGTGGTACTCAGTAGCGCGCTAGCAGTAACGCCCCTACTCATCGTATTTTTTCTAGCCTCGAGGCAAATCATCGAAGGGCTCAGCCAAGGTGCTGTCAAAGGCTAAATAAGTCCATCTAACACCTGATGACGATGACATAGTTGCGTGACAGTCATCAGGTGTTAGACAACGACACATGATTTAATCCCTAATTCTGTAATCAATTCAACCTAAGTAAATTCAACCCAAGTATTCGTTCAAGTAAAGGAGCGACATGTCTATGTTGACACGTTGGCAGCAGAGGTCTGTCATATCACTAGTTACGCTGTGTATCTTGTTGATGGTTTTATCTCTAGCAAGTGCGCAGCAGGATTTAGTTAACTATGGTGACAAGTTTTTTGGCAACTTGCACCCCATTGCACCCGACGATGTTTTTTACAAGTACTGGAACCAAGCCACTCCGGAAAACGCAGGCAAGTGGGGGTCAGTGGAAGCTGTGCGCGATCACATGGCTTGGAACGCGCTGGACATTATTTTTAGAGACGCTGCGGAACGCGACTTTCCTGTTAAACAGCACACCTTTGTGTGGGGTCAGCAAGAACCGCGCTGGCTAGCTGAACTCACGCCCGAAGAGCAATATGAGGAAGTGCTCGAGTGGATGGCTGCGTTTGCTGAACGTTACCCAGACGTGCCTATGATTGATGTCGTCAACGAACCCTTACACGCGCCGCCCAGTTACATAGAGGCTATTGGCGGCAGTGGGGAAACTGGCTGGGACTGGGTCATCTGGAGCTTTGAGCAAGCTCGAGTATATTTTCCAGAGGCTGATCTGTTCCTCAATGAGTACAACATCCTCTGTTGCGCTGATGAACGTGCCCGCTACGCCGAGATCATTCAGCTTTTGCAAGAACGTGACCTTATAGATGGGATTGGACTACAAGCCCATGGCCTCAACGAGGTTGACCCAAGTGTCATTCAAGCAAATTTAGATGCTATAGCCGAGTTAGGCCTGCCTATTCATATTTCTGAGTTCGATATTAATACTTGGGATGATGACAAGCAGCGCGACCTATACGCCAGTCTTTTCCCTATTTTTTGGGAGCACCCCGCAGTAGAAGGTGTCACCTTGTGGGGCTACCGAGCTGGGGAAACGTGGCTTTCAGATTCGTATCTTATTGATTGGTTTGATGAAGAACGCCCAGCGCTGACGTGGGTGCGTGAGTACTTGGAGGATAGTGTTTCGCAACCTTGATGA
>JBCCOX010000267.1:0-6788 GCA_039025155.1 Deinococcota bacterium
CGGACGTACTTGACTTTGACCTCAGAACCCCGTGGCAAGATTTACCCGAAGACATTCAGCAAACCTTACTCCACGGCAGTGAGGAGCCGATTGAGGTTGTTTACAGCCGCGGTGGCAAAGAAACGTTACGTTTTGAAACTGATTTTGAGGGGGTGATTCCCAACCTCGAGCGGCGCTTGCAAGAAGCTGGCTCAGAGTACGCCCGTGAGCGCATTGAAGCCTACATGTCCATGGCTGCCTGTCCCAAGTGTAAGGGGCAACGCTACCGCCCTGAAGTGTTAGCTGTGACCATCGCCGACAAAAACATTGCAGACGTGTCTGACATGACGGTGATGAACGCGAGGGCCTTTGCCGAAAACCTCAACCTAACCGGGGCAGATGCTAGCATTGCCACGCCTATCTTACGCGAAATTGGCACGCGGCTTAAGTTTTTGGAAGATGTTGGCCTCGACTATCTCACGCTTAACCGGACGGCAAACACGCTCTCTGGCGGCGAGGCACAGCGCATTCGCTTAGCCACTCAAGTAGGCTCGGGGCTTACTGGCGTGCTCTACGTGCTGGATGAACCTAGCATTGGCTTACACCCACGCGATAATGACCGCTTGCTGAGTACGCTACTCAGTTTGCGTGACCTTGGCAATACGCTCATTGTTGTTGAACACGACGAAGAAACCATGCGCGCGAGTGATTTTATTGTGGATATGGGCCCCGGTGCAGGCGTGCACGGTGGGGATATTGTAGCCGCAGCCACCCCAGAGGATCTCGTCAAAGATAAAACGTCGCTGACGGCAGCTTACTTACGCGGTGACAAAGTGATTGATGTGCCTAAAGGTCGCCGCCGGGGCAATGGCAAACAACTCAGCATTATTGGCGCACGCGAACACAACCTCAAAAATGTGGATGTGACGATTCCGCTAGGAACCTTTACCTGTATTACCGGGGCGTCCGGCTCGGGTAAGTCAACGCTGGTTCACCGTATTTTGCACGCCAGCCTCGCCAAGCAACTTTACCGGGCCAAAGAAATTCCGGGTGAGCACACGCGCATTGACGGCATTAAACACATTGACAAAGTGATTGAGATTGACCAGGGACCTATTGGGCGCACGCCCCGCTCAAACCCAGCAACTTACACGGGCATGTTTACGGACATTCGCGATTTGTACACCCGCGCACCCGAAGCGCGTAAACGCGGCTACAAGCCGGGGCGCTTTAGTTTTAATGTCAAAGGTGGGCGCTGCGAAGCCTGTAAAGGGGATGGCACGGTCAAAGTGGAAATGTACTTTTTGCCGGATATTTACGTACCTTGTGAAGTTTGTAAAGGCGCGCGCTACAACCGCGAGACGCTCGAGGTCAAAATTCGCGGCAAGTCTATTTCAGACGTGTTGGATATGACGGTGGATGAAGGGCTCGAGTTCTTTGAAAACATCCCTAACGTGGCCCGCAAACTGCAACTTATGCACGATGTCGGCTTGGGCTACATCAAAATTGGTCAGTCGTCACCGACGCTGTCCGGGGGTGAAGCCCAGCGCATCAAACTGGCCTCAGAATTAGGCAAACGCTCAACGGGTAAGACGCTCTACATTTTGGATGAACCCACCACAGGTCTCCACTTTGATGACGTTAAAAAGCTGCTCAGTGTGCTGCACCGCTTGGTTGAAGGTGGCAACACGCTGGTGGTGATTGAGCACAACATCGACGTGGTGAAAACCGCAGATTGGCTTATTGATTTAGGGCCAGACGGTGGTGAGCGCGGCGGGAACATTGTCGCGAGTGGTACGCCCGAGGCAGTAGCAGCCTCAGATGCGTCTGCAACAGGTGCTTACTTGCGGCGCATTCCAGAGATTGCTGATCGTCTGGAGGAGGCAGCAACGCCGCAAGAGGATGCTGATAAGGTTGTTGTTAATGCAGGCTCGAGCCGTAAAAAACGCCGCCGTTCTAAGCAAGTCGCCTAATAAATGATGGCATCAGTCGGTATACAAGCGGATTTCGTATAGCCAAGTATCTCCTATCTACAAGATACAGTTAGGAGATGCAAAATATGACCTGCTCACGTTTCGTCCTACAAGATCACCATAGAAACACTTATATCCAATAACCATCTTCACAAGCAGTAAGTTCGTCAAGTTGCGGATAACCTGACGTTGTAACAGGTGCATTTGTGTCAAGATGAAGACCATGATACGCACGGCACCTCAACCCTACAACCTATTTGTAGGCATGGGGCTCATCTTACTTTCTGTTGTTGTTGCCCTGCTCCCCATTGCAACGCTGTACCGTAGCGTGGCCATTTTGTTATGCGCATATTTGGCATTTAGCAATAGTGGCACAGCGGCAGCTTATATCATTGTGCTGTTCAGTCCCCTGTTTGGCTTGCGCTACGAAACAAATCAGTGGTTAGTGTTGTTGCCCGTTATGCTGAGCACTAACTTACTTGCCATTCTTGGTCTTGATTACGGCTGGCGCTATGGGGCTATTGTCTTGTCGCCGCTACTGTGCGCCCTGCCCCAGATTGTCGCGTGGCAAGGCGCGCAACACCCCCTCATGAATGTTGTTTTACCGTGGGAGCCTAGTGCTGAAACGTGGCTTACCCTGCACGTACTCACTGCTGTTGCTGGCGTTGCTGTAGGCTTGGCGTTGGACTACAAGCGGCGTCCTAACACGCGCACATGAGTAAGGTTGTTCGCTGGTTAGAGCGTCTGCTAGACGTGCTCGAGCTAGCTCGAGGTTGGACTCGCCGGGTACTTATTAGCCTGTTTGGACACCGCTGGCGCACACTCCGGCATACTTGGCAGCAGCTAGCCCGGGCTAGGTACAACTTTTGTGCATGGTGGCTCGAGATGCACTGGTGGCACTTCAGTAAGCGTCTGTTTGTGCGCGCGCAGAAGCTGCGCTTACCCTTACCTATGTTGGCGGCCTCACTTGCCTACTACGCAGCATTCTCCCTAGCCCCCCTTTTACTCATCATTGCAGGTGCATTGGGGTTTTTGTTACGCAACCGCCCCGACGTAACCGCCCAGTACCGCGCGGTGCTTGTTGATTTACTAGCCCAAGTGATGCCCCTAGAAAGCAACAGCGCCCAATTAGCTGAACGCGGGTTTGACAGCTTAGTTGCCATTTTGCAACAAGGTGCGGTGATTAACGGCATCATTTCACTGATATTTTTAATTTGGGTGAGTAGTAACTTTTTTTCGTCGTTGCAACTTGCGCTCGAGATTATCTTTAACACCGGCGAGCAACGTGGCTTTTGGCGTAAGCGCATTGTGGCTTTAATTGCTATTTTGGCGGTTGGTGCGGTCATTGCTTTTGAGGTGATTGGCGCGCTTCTACTGACCTCGGTTGCCGAGGTATTTGTGCAACTTGAAGCTGGTGTGGCGACGTTTGGCTTGCCCCTAGCACTACCCAACTTGAGCTGGGGCCTAGGGCTCATTAGTACCATCAGCCGCTTTGTGCTGGCAGCGATTACCTTTACGCTCTGTTTTCGCTATTTGCCACGGCGCTCGAGCACGTGGCGCGGGGCCATTATCGGTGGCCTCTTTAGCGTAGTTGCTCTGATTGTTGCCCGGCGCATGTTGTTTGTCTTTTTCAACATCGACCAGTTTAACCTCATTTACGGACTCGTCACGCGTTTATTGGCAATTTTGCTGTGGCTTTACATGTCGCTTATGCTTTTTTTAATCGGTGCGCTTATTACCGCTGAGGTCAGTCAGGTAAATCGTGAGGCTGCATCATCAGATGTACCATCGGACGCCACATCATCACCAGAGTCATCACCAGAATCATCAGGACCTTCCTCACAACCATCATCAGCTATAAGAGGAGCGTCTCCACAAACCTAACGACCCCATCACTTCCAGTAACAAAAAAACCCTGCAAACTGATGAACCGCCTGCAGGGCCGCAACGAGACTAACGCGAACTTACTTAATGCTTTCTTTAAGCGCTTTACCCGGTTTAAACGCCGGATACTTGCTGGCAGGAATGCGGATGCGCTCGGTGGTACCGGGTTTTACGCCGTCGCGGGCTTGGCGCTCGCGCACTTCGTAGGTTCCGAACCCTGTGAGCTGAACTTTGTAACCATCTTGTAAGTGATTGCTAATTTCGTCAATCATGCTGTCGATGACGGTTTTGACATCTTTTTTCTTCATGCTGGTCTTGTCAGCAACGAGATCAACGAGGTCTGCTTTGGATACAGTTTTGTCTTTTGCCATGGTGTTTCCTCCTTCGCATTGTTGCGTTGCGTGACTTTAGCACGCGAAACCTGAGAATACAAGTCCCCCACGACATTACTCCCTCTATTAGATGGTGTATGCGCAGTCGCAAAACCCTTTTATCTAACTTTAGCGAGTCCGTCCCAGACGCAAAAATACAAATTTTATCCACAATTTCAACGCTTTCAGAAAGGTTATGAGGTTCTTAATCTTGCAAGCTTCTAGGCAACTTATGTGAGATTTTCAACAAAGAAATCGTCCTCAACTAAGACACGTATTAGCATAAACCCACAGCAGGACAGCTTATATACAACTATTCGCAAGATATTATAAATACCTTATTTAATAAGTGTTAGTTGACCGAGTTAAGGGATGAACTAGGAAGTAGCGCTTGAATATTTGTCATAAGGTGCTGGGTCGTTTGAGCAAGTTCATCCTTACCTTTCCCTAAAGCTGTCATCGGCTCACCAAAACGCACGTGAAACGCCCGGCCCTCCCGCCAGATGGCTGTAGGAATAAGTGGCACATCACCCCGTTGAGCTATGAACGCTGCTCCCTGATGTGCCCCATCGTCTTGTCTATGGCGCGTACCTTGGACAAATATACCCACGCCCACGCCTTCTTTTAGACTCCTGAGGGAAAACTTAATGGCACCCATATCGCTCTTATTACGGTCAACGGGGAACGCCCTGAGGCCAAGCACGAGCGCCCGCAAATAACGGTTGTTTTCAAACAGTTCTTTTTTAGCCATAAAGCGCACTTCGCGCGGCGCAGCCACACCGATAACTGGCGGGTCAAAGCTCGAGATGTGATTAGCAGCTAACACAAAGCCGCCCTCTTTAGGCACATTGTCTTTACCATGAACGTGAAAGCCGTAAACAATTCGGGTAAATAACCGAAACACAAAGACAGCTAAATCAAAAAACCATTTACCTTGAACCCATTTGGTGATTGTTTCCATGTATCTATCATAAATGAGTAACCTGCTGGCAGCGCGCTTATAGGCTATGGATGCCTCCTCAACACATCACACCTCTCAATGGCTCATCCATATCTCAAGTTAAGAGTCTCAAGTTGAGAACACTAGCTGTTATGAGTTCTTGCAAATAACGTCACCCACATGAGTGCGGGAAAACATCAAATGCAATTCAGATACCATCATCACTGCTTTTTTGCGGTGCTTCTCAATCAGATGCGCTGCCTCTGCGGTGTCATCGTGTCTGAAGGTAGTCAAGCTCGAGACAACAAGCTCGAGCCAAAGAGGAGCCATCCCCTAACTTAATAGACGGCATCACACCTAAACCTGACGAGGCTCGGTACAATACCAGCCATGTCGCAGCCGGAAAACGCCGCTAAGCAGGACACATCTGCTAATCAAGCAACATCTAATCAGACAACCCAAGTATCACTCAACGAACAACGTGAGCAACGTTTGCGCAACTTGGACAGTTTGCGTGAACGGGGCTTTGAAGCTTATCCGTATAGCTTTTCAGTGACTCATCACGCCACAGACTTGCATCAAGCTCACCCTGATCCGCAACCTGGTGAGATTTTTGAGGATGAGGTGGTGACGATTGCTGGGCGGGCGATGACCGTGCGCGGGATGGGCAAAGTTACGTTTATCACCTTGCAAGACGGTGATGCTCAAATTCAGGCGTATTTTCAAAAAGCTGAGTTAGACCAGTACAACGCGCTTAAAAAGATTGATATTGGCGACTGGCTCGAGCTAACTGGCTACATCTTCGTGACCAAAACGGGTGAACTCACCGTTCATGCGACGGATTTCCGCCCGCTTGTAAAGTCGCTGCGACCTTTACCAGATAAATACCACGGCCTCACCGACAAAGAGCAACGCTACCGCCAACGCTATGTAGATTTGATGGTCAATCCAGACTCGAGGCGTGCCTTTGTTCTTCGCTCCAAAGCCATCAGCTATATTCGGCGTTATTTGGACGATCTTGGTTTTATGGAAGTTGAAACGCCGGTTTTGCAAAACGTGCCTGGTGGGGCTGAAGCACGCCCGTTTATTACCCACCACAACGCGCTTAACTACGACTTTCACTTGCGTATTGCCCTAGAGCTTTACCTCAAACGCTTGATTGTGGGCGGGTTTGAGGCCGTCTACGAAATTGGGCGTAACTTTCGCAACGAGGGCATAAGCTACAAACATAACCCGGAATACACGATGCTCGAGCTGTATTGGGTTGGCAAAGACTATATGGACATCCTAGAGCTGGTCGAGACCATGTACAGCAGCCTCATCGCTGACCTTACGGGTAGCACAACTATCACCTATCAAGGGACTGAGCTGGACTTTAGTACGCCGTGGAACAGGGTGGATTATCTTGATGGCATCGCTGAACGGGCAAATATCACCTTTGACATGCTGGACGAATCAGCGCTTAGAACATGGGTGCGCGAGCGTCACCCCGACCAACAGGTTGAGGATGTCCCTTTAGCTGACGCATCACTCAACCAACTCTACGACAAGCTTTATGACATCTACCTAGAACCGCACATTCAGCAACCCACCTTTGTGATGAACCATCCGCTGGCGATTAGTCCTTTAGCCAAAGCGCAC
>JBCCOX010000268.1:0-6778 GCA_039025155.1 Deinococcota bacterium
ATAGTGCTCGAGACCACATAGCTTGTGAGCATAGGATAGGGATTGGTGACGCCTACTTGCAGGCCAACCTCATAGGTTTTGCGGCCCATAATAACCGTATCAAAATGATTGAGTGATGCCAAATAGTCATCAACGTGTGCGCCAGTTTCTAAAAAACCCTGCCATGTGCCGTCGTAATGGGCAATAAACCCATCGGCACTGCAGGCAACGTAGTAGCTGAGTTGCTGCATAAAAATCCTTGTTGTGTTGTGAAAAAGAACAGAAAAGTGCGCCACCAAATCATATAACCAAGTCATATAACTTGTACTGGTGATGAGCGATAAGCCGCCTTGTTATCAAGGGAATCACATCAACTTCGAGATGCATGAAGCTTGCTCGAGCTTACCAACATCACCCAATTAGACGACGCTGGTGGCGTGCAGCCATCATGTGCAAACTTACAGGGCTGCAGCGGATGTGGTGTTAGGCGGCTTAGATCATTGCGTGCCAAATGTAGCATGCTGCACGCTTGCTGTCAAGCTACATCCACAGCGCAAGAACCTGAGATAACTATGCTGAGCAGCGTCCAGATTTGCGTCTAGGAAACTGCTCAGCATGTTGTAGCGTTATGCCTGATACGGATATATGCCAGATGCCAATGAGCCTATTGTGTGACTCGTGGCCTTGGTTGCTGTAGCGTTAGCCGTAAACCCCACTCAGTTGATAGCCCAATATTGATGCATATCGCTATAGTTGAGGGTGCTCGAGCCCCCACACTCATCCTCTAAAAATCTGCCACAACCAAAAACCACATAGGAATACCGGGGAGCAGTGTGCGTTCGGGAATGTCAAAGGTCAGTGTATCAATGGTGCTGAGACTAGCTAAGCGAACGTCGCGGCTATCTACCTCGCCGCGCGTACCACCGTCAATGTAAAGCGTGAGGCGAATGAGACACATGTCAACGCTAAGGTGGTCATGTTGGTCACGTCATATGTTGAGGTCGTTGAGGAATTAACATGTCTGGCTGTTGCCATGCTGCTGCCAGCAACTTGCCGCGTACATGGTTAGGTGCGCGCCCAAAAACCTCGAGCATGATTCTAAGCACCTGCGCTGTACTGAGCTGAGCAGATAAGTAGCCTTGCCAAAGCTGCGCTGGGCACGCAAAAAAGGCCTCAAAAAAAGCTTGGGTTTGGGGGCTATCCATCTTTAAAATAGCTTCTAAGCCAAAGCGGTACAGTTGCTGCTGATAGCGGGCGTGGGCTGGCCACAAGTGCTGCCATGCGTGACTGGCAATATCTGTTAACCCTTGCTCGAGCCCATTGGCAAGTGCTTGGGCAAACTCTGGTGCGTGGCGTAGGGCTAGGCCAACCATGTACCCAGAAGCAGGGTGAACCATACTTGCTGCCGCGCCATAGCCCACAACAGGCTGAGAGATATGGGGCAATGCCGGGTTCATAGGAAACACACACTGTTCTAGTTCGTAAGTTTCTAAAATATCGCAGCCACGTGCGGCTAAGCGCCGTTCTAAGCGGGTTTTAAACACCTCAAAAGGCAGTTTTGGGCGCGCAGCTAGGGCAGTTTCTTCTACAAAAAAGCGCCCATCCCCCAAGTCCATGGCGTATAAAAAGCTAGCTTGTTGACGTTCGTCAGCAGGCAAATGACTGTCATCAAAATCCATGAGCATCATCGTGCTAGGGGCAATAGGCGGCGTTGAGAATGTTGCGACAACGCCATAAGCAAGTTGATACGCAAGCTTTGCAGGTGGCCGCGTCACAAATTTGCTCGTGTGCCCGCTAGCATCAATAACAAGCCGGCTGTGGTGCTGTGTGGTTTTGGTCGTGTGACCCCTTGTGATTGTATGCATAGGTGTGGTTGTGTGGATAGGTACGGTTGCGTGAACCGTTGTCGTGCGTGTGGCAGGGTTGTGATGAATGTGTTCAGCTCTGCCTACCAACCAGCTTACGCTGCCTCCTGCGCAGACGTCTAAAAGGTGGGTTTGTAATTTGATGTTGTCAAACAAACTATAAGCACGGTTAAGGTTACGTGCGCCGGCAATGCCTATATGCTCATTTGGAGAACGTAGGTTAGATTGGCATGCTTTGCCTCGAGCATAGACCTGCGTCCAGGTATGACTGAGTGTGCTGCGCAAGTGCTCAGCCAGTTCATCTTGCCAAACACCATAGGTGTTGGGCCAAGCTCGAGGTGACGCTGCGTCTGGACTTAGGCAAGCTGTGTTGAGCCCAAGCTGGGCACAGGCCGCTGTAATAGCTAGACCCGCCGGGCCTGTACCAATCACAAGGACATCAAACATGTGTAACAAAGACAGCAAACACTACTGAGGTCCAGTCCATCCTGCCCTGACAGTACTTAAGCTGACAGTATTCAACAGGTATCAAAGGCTTCTGCTTAACGGGCTGTTTCTGCAAGGGGAACAATCTCAATATCAGGAAACGCATACAGCGTAACCGCCTCACCGGGGTTGTATAACAGCCGCTGTTGATAGCCTGTTTCACGCGGATTTAAATAAACCTCAACCACGTTATCTTGTAAATTGATGATCCATGTTTCAGGAATACCGTGTTGGGCATAGACAGGGAGCTTGCGTCCAAGGTCATGACCCAAGCTGGTGTAACTGACTTCTACCATGAGCAGCACGGTTTCAGGAATATTGCCTGCCTGCTCAAAAAAGTCACCGTCTAAACTTAACAGCGCAATGTCTGGGTCTGGTGAGGTGTGGCGGTTTAAGTAGACCGGGCGCTGCACCCGCACAACAGCTTGCTCGCTACAGGCTTGTAAAAACTTGGCAGTCAGGTAATTGACACAGGCGGCATGGCGCTTGCCCGGAGGAATTAGCGTGTAAAGCTTACCCTCGAGCAACTCCACGCGCTCAGTTGCTGATAAAACGCCCGTTTTTTCCATCTCGAGCACATCAGCCACGGTGTAATCGTGTTTGCCTAGACGCGGCATGGCGTTAGTTTAGCATTCTAAGGGGCTGGGGTTAGGGTCATATCTCTACATAATTATGCGCACACACCTCATTTAGGTAATATCTTAGTCCACATCATTAATATCGTAGTTCGTACTATCACTCTGGGTCTAAGACTAGGCTTTAGCTATGCCGTATGCCTTGAACACGCACGGATGATACTTATCATCTCATGAACCATCGTCTCATGAACCATCATCTCGTGACACCATTATGGCGCGATACCTAGCCCTCAGGTTGCCCCTCGTCTAGCTAGTGTTAACACTATTGGTATAAGCTTAAACAACAGTATCCATACAAACGTCAATACCAAGCTGTTGAAGGCATTGAGACAGCTTCAACATAATATTTATAATGCTTGAACGACACGATAAACAAGGATAATGTCAACAATAACAACAACATCTATGACATTCGTAATACAGTGACATGACACTTGTAAGGAGATGAGCTTATGCCAGACCCAAACACACTGCCCAGCTATGACAGTTTAGCGCAACCCCTACCAGCAACAAGTTTAAAAGGTATGTATTACCGTTTTGTGCGTTGGTTACTAGCGAGTGCAGGCAGCTTGTCAGACGGTATTCGCCTAGGACAAACGCACGGCTTTGACTCGGGAGTTATGCTCGAGTACGTTTATACCAACCAAGCCTCAGGGCGCTGGGGTATTGGCGCGCTCATTGACCGCATCTATCTAAATAGCCCCGGTTGGCAGGGTATTCGGGCGCGCCGCGAGCTTATTAAAACAACTCTGCGAGAGGTACTCAGCGAAAAACAAGCCGCAGGTGAAGACGTACATTTGCTAGATGTTGCTTGTGGCGGCGGGCGTTACGATTTAGAGGTTTTACGTGACTTTCCACAGGTCAAAGCCACGTTGCGCGATTATCAACAGGTAAACGTAGACAAAGCCCAAGAACTCGCGCAAACGTTTGGCGTGACAGCCACCATCGAGCAAGCAGATGCGTTTAGCGATAGCGACCTTGCTGCTGTGTCCCCTGCACCCAACGTGGTGGTTGTGTCGGGCTTGCACGAAATTCTAGCGGACGATGCACTTATTGAAAACCACTTCAGCCAACTTGCCAATATTATTATGCCGGGGGGTACACTTATTTTTACGGTACAACCTTACCACCCACAACTCGAGCTTATTGCTCGCACGCTTAAATCGCACACGGGTAACCTTTGGGTGATGCGTCTAAGGTCGCTCGAGCAAGTCCAAAGCTGGGCAGGTGCGGCCGGGTTTCAGCAGTTTGAAGTCAGCATGGAACCGCAGGGTATTTTTGGCGTGGTGCGTGCAACCCACAGCGGGGCTTAAGTCTCATAACTCCATTAACAAAGTCACAAACATTTACAGAAATCTACGATGCCAGCACGTTCAACCCTAGCGGGAAGCTAACTGGCAACATTTTCTCCTTGAGGTTGCAACACCCCTCGCAAATGCACGTTATGTACTCTGCTTAAACCTCAAGTGATACCTAGTGACATCATGCCTTCCTGCACAGCTAAAGGGGCAACGTTATGAGGTGCAATGTCATTGAGGTGCAACGTTATTGAGGTGCAATGTTACGGGCTGCTATGACAGATTACTAAAGTGGAAAGTTGTGCTTCAAGCAGGTGATGTTATTTCTGGTTAATTCTTTCAAGATGCTCCCAGTTATTAGGCTATAGCTTGTCGTGGAAATTTTTTAAGCAATACTTCAGACAGGTATTGAATTTCAAAATTTATTTGCGTCACCGACGTGATTTAGTACGCTGCATCTAAAATCTTGTTTATGTCTGTGACGGGGTTTCTAAAAAGCGTCCGAACTATTGTTAAGTCAACCTTCCTAAAGTGGAATTGCTCTGAGTAAACTTGTCCTGAAAGGTACAAATGTGTCCGAAGGTGAACCTTATCGTCAGATTTTTCAGCATATTCAACAAGCTTTATGCTTGTGTGACACAGCAGGCACCATTGTTGACATCAATCATCAAGCGCATCACCTTTTAAACATTAGCCACTATGTGCCGCATACCCTGTTTGACATTGTAGACACACCTAACCATGCTGCTTTAAAGCAGGTTTTAGCCAACTTCAGTGGTAGCGTTGTCACATCGGTCACAGTGTCATCAACTACGACGGCAACCTCGTTTCACTTGGCGGCAACCTTGCTGCATCCGTCAGACACACAGCTTAATTCATCACAAGTGCTCATGCAACTCACGAAACTGGCAGCCGATAGGTTGCTCATTACACTTATTCCGTATGGTGAGGCTGCTGCAGTAGTACACCTGCCTGACTCAGCAGCGCCAGCAGCTCAAGAAAGTACCCCACAATATCCTAGCGATCTAAACTATTTGCGCATGGTGGTTGCAAATTTACCCGTTATTTTGTTTACGCTAGATAGTGCAGGAACATTTACGCTGCTCGAGGGCAAAGGTCTAGAGCTTTTAGGCTTAGATAGCAACGAGGTCATAGGCAGTTCGTTTTTTGAACGCTATGCGTCGTTACCGCGCATGATTCGCAGTGCCAAGCGAGCTTTTTCGGGGGAGGCTGTCCAGTTTGAGATCGCCCTAACAGAAACAGACAATTACTTTGAACTTTACTTTTCGCCTTTTTACAATGACGATCACGACGTAACCGGCATATTGGGCGTGTCGTACAACATTACGGACCGTAAGCGGGCCCAAAACAGCCTCGAGAAAGCCCAACGTATTGCCAACTTTGGCAACTTTGTTTTAGACCTTGTCACCGGTGAGCTAGAGGTTTCTGACCACCTGTATGACATGCTGGCGTTCCCAAGAGACCTAGTGCCAACCTTAGACCTTGTGACCATGCTCATGTCAGAAGATGACGCAGCCAAAGTTAACGCCGCCCTGCAGGTATCTAGCGAACAGCATAGCGACGGCCAAGTTGAGTATCAAATTAACTTGCCTGACGGCAACACTCGCAACTTACAGATGCTCTGGCAAGCTTTGAGCAATCAGGCTGGCGAGGTAGATCACGTCTTTGGCACAGTACAAGACGTGACAGCCGTCCGCCAAGCTGAAGCCAACTTAACAACCTCGAATAGACGCTTAGCGTTTATTAACAGCTTGGGTCAACAGCTCAACCAAGCAGGCAGTGCCGACGATATTGCCAACGTGCTCATAGACTTGCTGCGGGATGTTGCAGGGCCGCGCTCGAGGGACACAGCCTTGCAGTACATCACCATTAACAGTGCAGGTGATCCCCAATATTGCGAGATCATCGCTTATCACAGCACAGACCCTTCTTGGCAAACAGCCGCAGTTGGCATGAAAATTTTAATTGAAGACTATGCTGCTGCAGATCTGTGGCGCTTGACGCCTAACCGCCTCACCATTTTAGACAACGCGCAACAAGACCCGCGCTTAAGCGAACGTGAACACGCCATCTTTCAAGACTTGGATATTGCGTCGGTATTATTTCTACCGCTGACGCAAGGCGGGCGCTGGATAGGGCTTGTTTCGATGGCCTGGCGCAACCCTTACAGCCTGACTGCAGACGAAAGGTTACTGTTGCAAGCACTGGCCCGCTCGCTTGCGCCCATCGTCCAAAACCGCCGGTTGCTGGATGAGCTCGAGCAGATGGTCAACGCGCGCAGCCGCCAGCTAGCACAAAGTCAACAGCTCCTGCGCGCAACCCTCGACAATGCAACGTCGATGATTGTTGTCAAAAACCTCGAGGGGCGCTACCTACTAGTCAACAAAGCTTTTGCAACTTTTCTAGGCAAAGACACTAGCGCAATTATAGGCAAACGCGACCTAGACATTTTACCAACCACTATCTCGAGCAGCATGCAGCGCATTGATCG
>JBCCOX010000269.1:0-6771 GCA_039025155.1 Deinococcota bacterium
AACCTTTGATACGGTTGTTGTGAATTTGCACAATGCTGAAGGGGTCATCGAGTTTGAATCTCAAGCACTAGACAGCATGCAAGAGGGTGCGCCAACCACTATTGGCAAAGGGTCAAAAGTGCGCGTAAAAATAGAAAACGATGGCTCGAGCCAAGTTGAAATTGGCCGCATCCAACGAGAAATTAGTGAAGGCGTCTATCTGATGAGCTTTGAAGACCGGCTTGGCGAGCGCAATGACTTGGTGATTGTCGAAAAAGATGCCATCCTAGACGTGCTGTCTTAGATGTACTGTCTTAGCACTGCCTATCTTATGAAGGCAGCACCAACATGACCGCCCCAGCAGCTTTTAATGTCTGGGTAGCGCTTTTTCGAGGTATTAACGTGGGCGGTAAGCATATCTTGCCCATGAAAGACCTGCGTGCGTTGCTGACAGACATGGGTTTACTAGATGTTCAAACCTACATTCAAAGTGGCAACGCCGTGTTTCGGCAAGCTGCTGACAACACACAAGCCCCCAGCAGCTTAGCTGAGCAAATTACCAGCGCCGTAAGCAGGCAATACGAGTTTGAGCCGAAAGTACTGATAGTTTCCAAAGATGCCCTACAAGAGGTAATAAGCGCCAATCCGTTTCCAGAGGCAGCGCAAGCTCCCAAGACTTTGTATCTTTATTTTTTAGCGGGTATACCTGAACAGCCTGACTGGGCTAAGCTCGAGGCCCTCAAACAGCCCTCTGAACATATGAAACTTGTGGAGAATGTCTTTTACCTTTACGCCCCAGACGGCATCGGCCGTTCTAAGCTAGCTGCTAAAGCTGAAAAGCTCTTGGGCATAGCAGCTACCGCGCGCAACTGGCGTACAGTGTGTAAGCTTGCTGAGTTAGCCAGTAGTATTGCCGTCTAGCTAAGGCACGTCACTCAAAACATTTAGGGCGTCAGGACACCACAGGTGATGATATGGGCAAAACCACCTCAAAACAACTGCCTTGGCCAAGTTCACTACGCACCTCAATATGGCCGCCCATCGCCTCAACAAAGGCTTTGCTCAAAGATAACCCTAACCCGTGACCGGGAATGGTTGAGCTTTCTACGCCCAAGCGTTCAAAGGGGGTAAACAGGTGCTCGAGCTGCGCTGCGTCAATACCGCGTCCGGTATCTTCCACCAAAATGCCTAGGCTACTGGCGTTACGCCTGACAACCCGCACCCAGACCTGCCCACCTGGAACATTGTATTTAATGGCATTGTTGAGCAAATTAAGCAAAACTTGCTTAAGCTTGTAAGCATCTGCACGCAAAGTGAGAGGAATGTCGCGGGTACTTGTGGTTAACTCATCTGTAGAGATACGCAGCGGTAAGTCAATATGAAGGTCTACCTTGGACTGGGCAGCAACCTGTTGCAAGAGCCCACAGGCTTCTTCGATGAGCGTGCCCAATGGGACTTCTTGCAAATTGAGGCTGATACTGCCATAGCCGTCTTCGCCGTGGGCAATAAAAATCATGTCGTCAATGATACCGCCGAGTAACTTAGTTGCCTCGAGAATCTTAGCAATATCTTCTAACCACTGACCGTCGTTGTTTGTTGCGTTTGCGGTTTGAGCCTTAGGGTGGTCTAGCTCGAGCAGTTGGGCAAAGCCAGAAATCGCGTTTAAGGGCGTTCTAAGCTCGTGGCTGATGCTGGCAATAAAACGGTCCCTAGCTTGATTAGCCGCTCTAGCTTCGTCAACAGCTTGGTTAAGCTCGAGGTTGCGCTCGTTGAGTTCAAGCTCGAGCACCTTGCGGTCACTGATGTCTTGAATTGTGCCCATGAGGTAAATCGTGCCGTCTTGAGCAACTTCAGCAGCTTCACGACGCGAATGCACGTGAACCAGTTGCCCATCTGGGCGAATGACGCGGTGGTCAACTTGGTAGGGTTGCCCGTGTTCAATGGCTTCTTGCACCACGTTGCGCGCGCGCAGGCGGTCTTCTTCGGGCAAATAACTATAGTACTCGTTGATGGTAGGCATACCTTCGTCTAAATTACGCCCCACAATGTGGAAGGTTTCATCACTCCACTCGAGCTGACCGGTGCTGGTATTTAAGCGCCAGTTGCCCAGTTTGGCAAGGTGCTGCGCGCGGGTCAGTAAGATTTGTTTTTCGCGCACTTGGCGTTCAGTTGCTTTAAGCTCGCTGATGTCCCGGCTAGCCAGTACCAGCCCCGTTAGCTCATCAGCATCGTTCACAAGGGGCACACGGCTGGTGAGCATATGACGGCCCTGAACCGTGCGTTCTTCGTTCAACACAGGCTTATGGGTGAGGTCTTGAGGTGTATTGGGCTCGAGCCCAATGGCGAGCTGAGGATGCACCACGTCATGATAAGGCTTGTGTTTAAGCGCTTTAGGGGTTGTATTTAAAGCCTCAGCCACAGCTTTGTTGGCAAGTCGAATGCGCTGCTCGGGGTCAAGTGCAATTACAAAGTCTGGCAGTGCGTCAATCAGGGTGCGCAGCAAGCGTCGTTCCTCAATTAACTCTGCTTCGGCAGCACGAAGCGAGTGTAAATCTACTCGCGACACCAACACACGGCTAAACGGCGCGTTAGCGTTGAGCACTTGCCAGTAAATGGTGCTAGTCATGTCGCTATCTTTAAGGTTGTAACGCGCTTTGTAGCGGTCTTTAGGATGCCCGTGGTTGCCTGCAAAATAGCGGTCACCTTCTGCTAGGCTTAGCAGCCCCAAATACCATTGGTAGTAACCATAGCCTTTTAACATGCGCCCAGCTTGCAGCTTAGTTAGGTCGCTGGTGGTGACACTAGCTTCATAAGCGCTACTATCATAAGTGCTGTCGTGAACCTGTTGCAGGTTATTGTCTAACCCCTGTGCTGTTTGAAAGTAGCGCAGTGCTTCTTGATTGACATCGTGTAAGCTGATGAGCCTAAACAAGCGCATAAGCTCCGTGTGATCACAAAGGTGCTCAGCTAAGTTGACACCAGCTTGCTGAAGGCGCTTAAGTTCTGCGTTCACCAGTGACAAATCTTCTTCCCAAAGGGCTACGGGTGAGTTGTCAAACAGCGTGCGGTAATGTTGCTCGAGCTGATGACGGTGGGTTTTTTCACGCTTGACCAGTTGTTCTGCAGTGTCGCGTACAAAATAGGTCAGGCTAATGACAATGATGCTGACAAGTTGAAAATCAACAAAGGTCGCAACATTGGAAGCTATACCCCGCTGACCTGTCACAATGTGCGACGTTAAGCCAATCGCCATATTGAGTACATAAAATAGCGCGCACCATTGCAAGGCTTGGCGTTGTTTAAACAGCAGACTGGTTGTTGCGTAGAGTAGCGGCGTCCAAATAAACCAGTCGGTCTGCCGCGCCATGAGCCGAACACTGCTATCATCTGAAGGAATTGCCACTAACATCGTGCGCGTAAAGTAACTAAAAAACGCTAATGCACCAATGCCAAACATGCAAAGTTCAAAAGCTCGAGGCAGGTTGTCACGGCGCTCGAGCACCACCAGCAAGATGACGGCCGCCAAAGCCGGCACAAACATGTACAATGCAGCCGCAGGACGACTGCTAGACAGCACCAGTGTTTTGACTGCCGAAAAGAGCAGCGCGAGTGCAGACAACCCAAACACAATACGGTACACGCGCTTTTTAGGAAATGCCGCAGGTAATAAGTTAGTTATATTGGGTGTGAGGGTGTCATCTGGAAAATGCTGGGGCATGTTCGTTTTAGCTTAACCCATAGCCTGTAATGAAGTGTTTATAGCGACATCTGTAAACGTGGAGCTAGTAACTGAGTGAATTGATTGGTGCACGC
Source organism: Deinococcota bacterium (assembly GCA_039025155.1). Lineage (GTDB taxonomy): Bacteria > Deinococcota > Deinococci > Deinococcales > Trueperaceae > JBCCBI01. The sequence goes on from JBCCOX010000269.1 coordinate 3,793, forward strand.
GCTGCGCGCTACGGCTAGATTAGCTCCAACCTTACCGCTAAAGCTATAGATTCAACAACATATGGATTTTTTGTAATGTCAACTTGGAACAATAACTGGACTTTATGCAACATACTTATGGTAGGCTGTTAAGGGCCAATAAATCGGTAGCCAATACCATGAACAGACTCAATATAGCGCGGTGAACGGGGTTTGTCACCTAGCTTTTGCCTGAGCGAAGAAATACAGACATCTACAACCCGTTCTGTGCCGTCAAAGTCAGGATGCCACACCGAGGTTAAAATATCGTGTCGACTAAACGCTTGGTAAGGGCGTTTAGCAAGCAGCACCAACACGTCAAATTCAGTGTGGGTAAGCATAACTTTGTCATAGTCTACGTAGACATGGCGGTCAATCATATCAATGGTGATGTTCCCTACCTCGAGCCGCTCACGTGAGCTGTGTTTGCGCAGTTTGGCACGTACACGGGCAGTTAGCACAGCTAAGTCAATGGGTTTGGTGACGTAATCATCTGCTCCGGCATCGAGCCCGCGTACTTGAGCATAGCTGGCAGTTTGTGCCGTGACGATAATAATAGGCATATCGGCATAGCGTTGTCTTAAGCGCTTAGCAACTTCATAACCATCTGGTGCGGGGATTTGTAAATCAAGTAAAACTAAATCTGCTAGGGGTGCGCGGTTTAGAGCTTCTTGGCCCGTGCGCGCTAAATGGACCTGATAGTTTTGAGCAATAAGCACACGACGAAGTAGCTCGAGGCTATTTTCATCGTCTTCAACAACTAAAATACGTTTTGTTGTCATAAAATTACACGTTGCTATTGTGTGGTATTTCTATCTGAAATTGCACTAGCAACTTTAGATAAGAGCTAGGTGAATTGCAACAACGCCACTCGCTTTGGGACGGCCCAGCGTGGAACTGCTAAAGATATTAAATGCGCGTCTATACAAAGTTGCGTCACTGCGGATGTTTAGGACAGGTAATACCGATTCTAATTAAATACTCTATAAACCCCTACAGAATAAATACGCAAGCCATTTATATAGTGTTCAATCGGAGTCTGCCTACCTCAACGTAGTTCCTAAATTGCCCTTATAATCACGCCACCCAACAACACCTCTTACTTGTGGAATGAATTACATTGTTAAATTACATTGTAGCGCTGCAAGGGCAGTTGTAACGTACTTTGGTTTTACAAGGAGGTTGTACAAGGACCAAAAATCTGTCAGCGAGGTGCGCATAAACAGCCAGATTGCTCATAGGCTTTGGCTTGCAGGTACACCTTTAGTTAGTCTTCGATGACCGGCACACGCTTGATGTCTGGGTCGGTAAACAGGTCGTTTTCGTCGGTACTGCGGGTTGAAAACTCACTAACAATACAGCCTTCGGGGCCAGCTTGAAACCAGTGCCATGTTTCTGGGTAAAGCGTGTACTGCTCACCGGGTTTTAAGATAATTTCATGCCAGACAGTGTAAGTATCTTCCCGACCAGCCGGTGGTTTGGCAACGGGATTAGCTGCAGGCTCACCTTCCACATACAGGTAAACCTCACCCCAACGGCAGCGAAAGGTTTCTTCTTTACCGGGCTGACCGTCAACTGGCGGGTGTAAGTGCTGTGGGCAGGTTTGACCCGGAAACATAATGAGTTCTTTGGCACAGACCCGCTCAGTATTCACGTAGGTAATTAAACACAATCCGGTTGTTTCAAACTCACCTAGGTTGAGGTCGGCAACCTCGAGCCTTGCCTTTTCATCTTCAGTGAGAATAAGCCCCACCTTACTCAGCATCTCCGTGGCGCGCGCTTGCGCGGCTGCAACATCATCACGCTTCATCAAACAAGCCTCCTTCTACATGAATGCCGTCGTTGGGGCCCCGAAAGGTCCCATGTTGGTAGGGCTGCCAGCTTTTGTCCCGCAACTTTGTCGTGGCGCGTTGCCAGCGTCCTTGTAAGCGGGTGAGTGTTTCCCCCCACGAGCGCACGCCGCTGGTGGCATCGGGCGCTTCTACACTGCACGCACCCACAGCAGTTGCAACAGAGATAGCACCAGCTGGGTCGAGTCCCTTAAGTAGGGCTGCTAAAAAGCCTGCAAAGGTAGCGTCTCCTGCGCCAGTTGTGCCACCTACTCTAACGGGCAGGATAGGCACCCAAAGCTCTCTATCTGACCAGTTGCCCAAACTCTCTGGGCGTGCTTGCCCTAAGCGCATCAGCCTATCTGCTCCTGCCGTGCGCAAGTAGCAGCCGTTTTCACCCAATTTAAGCCCCACAACACCCGCGCCAAAATCTAATAATTCTTGACTTAATGCGCCGTAAAAGCTGGCTGGTGCTCCCTGGGCCCGCCACGTGCCGCCTTCGTAAGCTCTGGGGTTGAGCATAGATAAAACTTCTTCTATATTGGGCATGAAGATGTCTACGTAAGGTAGGGTGCGCTCGAGCAAAGCCTGCCAGTTCACACTGCCTGCGTCACTGTTAGGGTCAGGCATGGCCATGTCCAGCGCAGTGGTCACGCCCAGCTCTTTAATGCGCTGAAAGAGCGCCGCTAGCTCGCGGCCTTCATCTTGATAAAAGCGCCGCATGAGCGGTGGGTAACCCAAGTAAAAAATTTTAGCGCCGGCCACAACCGCCAGATCAATATCGTCTGCACCAAAGCTGTCGTTACAGCCTGCGTGGTGTAAAAAGCTCCGGTCAACCGTTGCTGAACTAAAAATAAGCGTGTAGGCTGTGGCTGCGTCGTCTACGGTGCGAATCGTTTCAGCGGCTTGGCGATTGTGACTGCGCAACATGGTGCGCACCACGTCACCAAAGGGGTCGCGGCCTACGTTGGCCATAAGGCTGGTACTAACTCCTAATTTAATAAGCGTTTGCCCCACGTTAGCAACGCCGCCGCCAGTCGCAAAGTGCGCCGTGCCAATTTCGGTGAGTTTACCTGGCTCGAGAATCAAGCCGCTACTATTTTGTCCCATATTGGCAAGATCGGGAATAATA
>JBCCOX010000270.1:0-6770 GCA_039025155.1 Deinococcota bacterium
ATAAGAGGTCATAGATGTTGCTTGTCCTACAGCGCAAAACCCCCTAAATCCCCCTCTGAGGGGGATTTAGGGGGTTTCCCCTCCTCTAAGGAGGGGCTAGGGGAGGTTTTTCGCAGCCGTAAGTTTCCAATTCACAAAACACCTGACACTTTTGGGATACACCCTTTGTAGAATGCCAGCATGGCTTTTGTCAAGCACACTTTTTGAGATGCTAAGCCTATCTAAAATACGCTACCAAGACGTTATCCGAGAAAAGGGGTACACCTCGAGCCTCAGCTAAGTGTTAAAGCTTAAGTGTTGAAGCTTACCTGAGTTCCAATGGTGAAAGATGCTCACAAGCTCAACTGCATATATGTGACAGCGTAGTAAGGCGTGAAGCTCTCCAAGATAGGAAGGTGTTAAGGTGTGATGGCAATGACGGCTCCTCATGACCTCAATGCTAGAACAGATACTAGCAGCCCTGAACGGCTAACATCCGAACAGCCCCTAGTTGTAACCCTAGACCGCCTTGCCGCCAGTGTTCACCAAGCTGAAGTGGTCGCGCAGCTAGACGGTTGGCAGGTGCGTTATCACTACGGGGTGACGCGCCGGGCGAACTCAACTTGGCCGCGCAGCCATCAAGGTAAGTGTGGGCTAGCCCAAAAACTCCAGCTTGTCGAAGCGTTTTATGCTAACGCTGGCCAAGCCCCCCGTTTTCAGGTGTCACCAGCCTCAGCGCCGCACGGACTCAAAGAGATACTGCATGACCGAGGCTATGTGAGTGACTCTGTTACCAATGTGCAAGTTGTAGATATTGAGACGGTGATTGATAGGGCAATACCTAAGCGCTTTGAGGTTTGGCTAAAGCCGAAGCTGGAACCGCAGTGGCTCGAGCACGACACCCGTTTTGCCCACTCCAAACGTGCCAATAATCCCGCGTACCGCACGCTGTTTGAAAACACCCCACAACCTTGCGTGTTTGCCAGTTTGCGCCAAGACAATGCGGTCATTGCCCTAGGGCAGTGCGTGGTGCATTCGGAGGAAGGCTTTGCAGGTCTGTTTAATATTTCTACCCGGCCCAACATGCGTAGGCGTGGGGTAGCAACAGCACTTTTACATCACCTAGCACGCTGGGCGCAGCGTCAAGGGGCTAAGCAAATGTACTTACAAGTTGAGGCAGATAACGCTAGCGCCAACGCGCTGTATACCAAGCTTGGCTTTACGACCTGTTATCAATACGAACACCTTGTAAAACAAGCTGAGTTGATGTGACAGACGGAGCTTCTGGTAATGGGTGATGCTCGAGCTAGCGTCATAGACGCTTCTGCCTGGACCCTTTAAACCTGCTAAGCTGAATCTGTGAGCAACCTAATTTCTGCTAGCGATCTACACAGTTTAATAACAACAGATGCTGACCACGTCCGCATTATTGACTGCCGCTTTAAGCTAACCGATCCTCAAGCTGGGCGCGCGCTGTATAGTGAAGGACACTTACCGAGCGCACAGTTTTTTGACTTAGATGTTGACTTGTCAGTGCCACCTGCTGCCAACGGTCACGGTGGCCGTCACCCGCTGCCGCCTATTGATGCCTTTGAAAAACGTTCGCAAGCTGCTGGCATCAGTCAAGACACCACCGTTATTGCCTACGACGACGCAGGCGGGTTGTTTGCTGGACGTTTGTGGTGGATGCTCAAGTACCTTGGTCACGACGATGTGAAGTTGCTGGATGGCGGCATTCAAGCGTGGCAAGCTGCGGACTACGAGCTAACTACAGCGATGCCTACCTTTGCACCTAGCGCGTTTCAAGCAAGCCCGCGCCCGGAGATGCTTGCTAGCATTGACGAAGTGAAGCGCAACTTGGACGTTCCTGATGTGCTCTTGGTGGATGCTCGAGGTGCTGAACGCTACCGTGGCGACACCGAACCTATGGACAAGCAAGCCGGGCATATTCCATCTGCCATCAACTTGCCGTTTGCAGACAACTTGCAAGATGGCACGTTTAAAGATATTGACACCTTAACTGCACGCTTTGAAGACCTAACTGAGGCAGAAACAGTCATTGTCTACTGTGGGTCGGGCGTGAGTGCGGCGCACAATGTACTTGCCATGGACGAAGTTGGCATCAAAAACACCAAGTTGTATGTGGGCAGTTGGAGTGATTGGAGTAGCCGGGAGGATACGCCGGTAGCAACTGGTGAGGAGCCTTAAGCTTTGAAAATTGCCGACAGATTTATGAGATTTGTGCGTATATGGGGCTGCAATCTTATTCTGCTCACGCTTGTAAGTCCACTTTTTCTTGCAGCAATCGCTGCAGCTCAAGATTCCAGTGATAGTCCCATTGTTATCAAGGCAATTGTGGGACCTGAAGGGGATGTTCTCTCTGAAATCATCCACACGGATTTTTTTAGAGATTGGGTACCTGCAGGAGCTGTGGCACTAGGTATATACGAAGGTACGCTTATGCGTCCTGAGCCTATTCAACTCATTATTTCAAATGAGAACGTGACAACGTACCCAGAGTTTGCAGAGCTGGATGACGTTTATTCACCAGATAGTGTACGCCTCATAGGACCCCTAGTCACCTTTGAAGTTGCCATGGACGCTGTGAATTTAGAGTTTTCTGAAGAAACACCTGTTTTTAGCATAGTTCCGCCTTTTTACGAGGGAATCTCTACTGGTGTTACTAAAAGCGACATACGCATCGAGATACGTCTTCATAGAGTTGATGGAGAGGTTGCCTTCTCGACACAGCATTTTGATGGAACTACTGGTGTAGCTGGTAGTGCAGTCATTACCAACCAATTTCTACGGAGTCATTTGGGACCTGATTTTCCTGAGATTTTGAAGATCACTGTACAAGCTGTGGATGTCAGTGAGGCTTTGCCCAATCCCTCATCATCGAATTAGTAAAAAATAAAAAATTTTCTATGAGTTTTATGACCCCTTGCGTGACTGGGTAATGGCACGGCTCAAAACAATCACTGGTACGATTCCCACGACTACAATCATCAGTGCTAGACCGGATGATGCAGCTAAACGTTCATCTGAGGCAAGGCGGTAGACGCGAGTTGCCAGTGTTTCAAAGTTAAACGGCCGCACAATAATGGTGATAGGAAGCTCTTTGATGACATCTACAAACACCAGCAAAAGTGCTGTCAGTAAACTCCCGCGCATCAGCGGCATGTGAACTCGCCACAAGCGACTCAGCGAGCGGTGTCCTAGACTCTGAGCGGCGTCGTCCATGTTTGGGGTGATGCTGCTTAAACTAGCCTCCACCATGCCTAGTGATACCGCTAAAAAGCGCACCACACAGGCAAAGATAAGCCCAACCAGCGTGCCGCTGAGCAGCAAGCCAGATGACACGTTAAAGGTTGTGCGCAACCAGCTATCCAGCGTGTTGTCAAACCAACCAAAGGCCATGAGTACGCCAACGGCAATGACTGAACCGGGGACGGCGTAACCTAAGGCAGCTACTCGAGTCGCCACCTTACTCACCCGGTTCGGGTACAACCTCAGCCCATAGGCAAGCAGCAGTGCCACAATCAACCCAAGCATGGCGGTCATACTAGCAACGAGCAAACTGTTACCTGCAAACCGCCATGTGTTGGTAGCGAGGGCGGTGCTACGGTTGCGAATTGCCATGTTTACCAAAACGCCAGCAGGCAATAAAAACCCTAGGGTGATGGGCACAACACAAGCCAAAATTACCAAGCTACGTTGTCCTAGACCTAAGTTATAGCGAGGAAGTTGCTTGTAACGCACGGTTGCATTGCTAGCCACGCGCCCTTGTTTGCGCGACCAGCGCTCGAGCACCACCAAAACAAGGACAAACAGTAACAACACCGCTGAAAGTTGCGCCGCCGCCGGGCGTTCACCTAGCCCATACCAGGTACGGTAAATACCCGTGGTAAAGGTCTGCACGCTAAAGTAATCCACCGTGCCAAAATCGCTAAGCGTTTCCATGCAGACAAGCGCAAGTCCAGCTACAACACCCGGACGCGCTAGTGGCAAGGCCACGCTCACAAAGCTGCGCCACGCACTGCGCCCAAGGCTGCGACTAGCTTCCAATAAGGTGACAGATTGCTCTAAGAATGTGGCTCTGGTGAGCATATAAACATAGGGGTAAAGCACGAGTGAAAGCAGTAGCGTGGCACCACCCCTCGAGCGCACTCTAGGAAACCAGTAATCCCGTGGTCCCCAGTCAAATACATCCCTTAAAAAAGTTTGCACTGGTCCGGCAAACTCTAGTAAATCGGTATAGGTATACGCCAGCAAATAGGCGGGCATTGCCATGGGTAGAAGCAACGCCCACTCAAACACGCGCCGCCCCGGGAAGTTGCACATCGTCACGAGCCACGCTGTGCTCACGCCAATCACCAATGTGCCGAGCCCCACACCGACCATGAGCCACAAGGAGTTGCGCACGTAGCGCGGTAAAACGGTTTGTTGGAGGTGTTGCCAGACTTCGCCTGCAGGCACAAATAGATGGGCAAGCACCACCACGATGGGAATAGACAAAAGTGCGGCAATAATCACCACTGTCACTGTCCAAGCACTGCGCGGTTTGTAGGGGCGTGTTGTAGGTGAGGCTTGTAAGCTGCGCGGCAAAGATGTCCCTGGGTTATCCATTTAGCGCCCTAAAATGTGCTCAAAAAGCCAGCGAGACACGCCTTCTTGCTCGGGGGCGTCGACATGTTCACTGGCAGCGTGCCGCACCTGCGGATGCGCTCTGGGGCCCACAGAGACAGACAAACCTGCCCACTGAATCATGCTGACATCGTTGAGGCCGTCGCCAAAGGCAACGGTTTGCGCTTGGGGGACGTTAAAAACCTCAGCTAACCGGGCGAGGGCAGCACCTTTGTGACCGTCTTTGCCAGTAATCTCGAGCCGAGTTTCATAGTTATAATAGGTGAGTTCCGGGTAGTCCCGCTGCAACCCCTCAAAGAGCTTATCGTGCCCAGCGGGATTGTGCATCACGATCTTATCGGCACTGCCATTGTCATCGGCACTGTATGCCTCATGAGCTAGCATCCGGTGGTCAAAGTGACGCATCCAGTCCCAAATAGGTGCGTCTGGTTTTTCCACAAAGACATCATCATGGACGCTAAACGACACCGAAGTACCTTCTCCGTGGGCGCGCTGCACAATGTCTTGCAAGCACGTTGAGGTAATTTCGCTGCGGTGGAGGAGGGTGTCTTCGCCGATGATACGCGCGCCGTGGTCGGTGCCGTAAAAGGTGTGAACCTCGAGCGGCTCTAAAAATACTTTGGCAGCCCGTTCGGTGCGGCCAGTAATCACGGTAACAATATGGCCTTGCTCGCGCAGTGCTAGAACGGCGTCGCGTGTGGTGTTGGACAGGGTGAAGTCATCGGTGACGAGGGTGGCGTCTAAGTCAAACGCAAACAACATGTTGGTAGTTTACGTCAGGTGGCTGATTAAGAATGCACTATGCGTTAGCCTGCTGGCGAAGACTAGCCCTAAAAGCAATCATGGATACAATACTTGCAAAAAATACCCAAAAAGCAAATATAGGATAGATAATGTTCCACTCATCTTCAAGAGGAGATTGAATCATCTCACGAAGTGCATTGATATTCCGTGCTCCAGACCTATCAAGACCAGTGCCGACAATAAACCAGAGTAATATTGCTAAATTGTACAGTGCTGACATTAACCAGAAAGACGAGAACGCTTGTCGCCTCTCCTTGCTAAGCACCTGTCTCTTTCTAAACGCCAGTATTGTGTAGAAAAGAAGTAAGAGGAGCCCAGGCACACTTATGAAGGAGCCGTATCCGATGATGACAATAGTTTGTATCACGGAATTGAGCCATGTATCTTGCCTGAATCCTATGGTAGCAAGGACAAGTACGCCTGTGGCACCTATCATCATGACTCGAGCAAGTTGCTTTGGATCGCTCAAAAACCTTTTGAACATAAGCTCAGTATAAACAAGCCTAAGTAATTACCCATTTGTTAGCTTACGCGCTACCAAGTTTCTCGATAAGCTATAAACGACATTATGACTGCCGTAATCATCCAAACAACCAAATAGCTCAAAGTAATCACACCAGAGCCTTTAAATATTGAGGCCATAAGCCCCGTCGAGATAAAGATGACGACACCTGCCAGATTGTAAAGGGCAGAAAATAACCACATCGTCTTTTTAAGAAACCAAGGATGTTCTTCTTCACTGTAGTTAACTAAGGATAGATAAAAGATTATGAGTATCAATCCTGGTGAAAGAAATATCCCGCCTTGAAGGAGATTGAGTAGCACATAATAGAAGCTTGCAACGTACTCATCTAATGCGGCAGACTCGTATACTGCAATGGGAAGAATTCCCATAACAGCAAGAACGGGAAGCGTGGATACTGTGCTACCAATAACCATGACTCGAGCAATCTTTCTTGGATTTTCCCAAACCCTTCTACGGTCTGCGTTTATAGGCTCAGTTTGAGAGCCAGCTTTTGATGCAGCTAGAGACAAAATTGACGCACAAAGCATCCATAATACTACTACTGCAAGAATTGAATTCACATATTCAGTGTTTCCAAATATGAAGGTAAATACTTTCGGGAAAATGCGAATATCTTTTATGACAAGTAATGTGTAAGGAACAAAAAACCAGAGGAAACCCGCGAGATTATAAAGTGCTGAAAGTAACCAGCAAAGCCTAGCGAACCCACCCTGTCGATTGTTTTTTCTCAATGCTCGCGCTATGTAGAAAAAAAGTAGTAGGAAACCGGGTAGGCTAAAAATGAAACCATACGCCATGTATTCGGCAATTCCTG
>JBCCOX010000271.1:0-6758 GCA_039025155.1 Deinococcota bacterium
AAAGCAGCCAGTTTTTGCCAGTCTTCCGCGACAATATTTGTGTGGGCGTAGCGAGTGGGCATTAGCGTATCCTACCTAATCCAGTAACACATCTTGATAGGCGTAGAGCGCAGGTGAGCCGCCTGTGTGCAAAAACAGCACATTGCTATCCGCCGCAAAGTGACCCTGCCGCACCAAATCAATCATGCCGGCCATCGTTTTACCTGTATAAACCGGGTCGAGCAAGATGCCCTCGTGTTGAGCGAGTAACGTGACAGCCTCAATCATGCCAGCCGTAGGTAAAGAGTAACCATCACCGACGTAAGCATCAAAAACTTTGACAGCGTCCCTTGGTACGTCAGGCAACTCCAAAAGCTCAGCGGTTTTGCTGGCGAGTTTGTAGATGTTACCTTCTTGCTCCTCACGAAGGCGGCGCACGCTGATGCCCAGCACGGGAATCTGCGCGTTGTTACCGTGCATCCCCACGACCATGCCCGCGTGGGTTCCGCCACTGCCGCTCGAGGCCACAATGGCATCTAACTGAAGCCCCATCTCAAAGGTTTGCTGCAAGAGTTCTTCCGCACACGACACATAGCCCAGTGCGCCCAGCGCGTTCGAGCCACCACCGGGGATGATGTACCCTTTGCGTCCTTCGCTAGCGAGTTTGTCTGCCTCCGCTTGCATCGCGGCAGCTAGGTCAGTACCTAGAGGTACAACGGTAATGGCTTCAACGCCAAGAAGTTTAAATAAAAAGTTATTACCACTTGCAGCAGGGTCATAGCTGTTGGGAATGCGTTCCTCGAGCACAAGTCGGCACTTGAGGCCTTCTTTAACCGCCGCAGCCAAGGTGAGGCGGCAGTGATTCGACTGCGGCGCACCTGTAGTGATGAGCGTATCTGCACCTTGGCCAAGGGCATCTGCTAGCAAAAACTCTAGTTTACGGGTTTTATTGCCCCCGGCGGTCAAGCCCAACAGGTCATCGCGTTTGATAAATAAGTTAGGCCCACCCAGTTCGCGGCTGAGGGCGTTCAGTGGTTCTATCGGCGTGGCATACGGCGTGTAGCGTCTGCGCGGAAAACGGGCAAGGTGCATGTAATTTCCCTTCCAAATGACGAGATTAAGAAGCAAATTGGCTTAAAACGCCGCTAGTTTATCACGCTGGTAGGGTGTGTTGTCTTTTGTATCTGATATTCAAGATATATCTTGAGGATGGACGGGGGTGATGTTGGTATCGAGCAAGTACGACATTAGGCGTATCTTCAATCGTATATCGTATCGCGGCTCATGTGTTCTAGGGTTAGCGTGGGCGTGTCCCGGTGACTGTCTACCCAGTTATTAAAGGCGTTAAGCCATGTGTCAGCATCCTGCTCGTAAAGTGGCGTTTCTTTTTTGTTAAATTTGTCAGCAGTTTTAAGCGTTAGGGTGATGGCGGTGTTGGGCTTAAGCTCCCCTAAAACATCTGTGGACAAATGCAATTCCCCATTTTCGTCCAATGTTGTTTCAATTTCTAATACGCCAATCTCTGACATTGCAAGCACCTTTCTTTGAGAACAGAATAAGCTTATACTTTTTTGATGATGCTGTTTTAAGGTACTGAATTTTGCTTTTGTTAGTGCCTGATGACGGAAACTGGTTGTGCGATTAGTTGATATGTTTCAGGTGGGTTATCAGAAAAAGGTGGGAGATTGTAAAAGGCTCCCTGAGTTGCTGCACTTCCTCCTCCTACAGCTTCTGGTGTGCTTAAGAAGAAGTAATAATCGTTGGTGAAGAATACCTGACCTTGCCCAAGTGAATATTCAAGTTTGTAGACATTACCATTATCGCTATCGTACATGCCTTCGTAGGGTGGTGCAAAAAAGATAAGTTCAGCTTCCGAAGTTATATCAATCGCAGAGAATGGAAAGCTAATAGCTACCCTTGGACCTATGGGAGTGACAACTTCATCTTCATCAAACTTGAGATATTCATAATCAATAGCAGGGGCATCAGCTAGTTCTTGCAGTGTGACGAGCACTTGCTCTTTTAAGAAACCTGACTCTAACGCTACAAAGGCAATCTCTTCACCAGCATCATTTTCAATGTAAACAACACCACCCTCAGCTCCGATTAAGCCTTGGTCTTTGTACTCAGTAAGAGGATTACTACTTGCCTGAGCAAGCATCACATCGCTAACCTGTAATTGCCTAGTTGCAAAAGACGTGAATAGACCAGCCAGCACAACTGTTGCTACGAACGCTTTCATCAAATTGACCACCCTCAACACTGGCCTCCTCCATTACAAAACGCAGCGTGTTACATTGACAGGTCATGTCAGAACTTGTTTACTGCGTACCTGCCGAGTTACTCCCCGAACCTACCAAACCTGCCCAACCACTCACGCCTGAACTCTACACCATCATGGCCAGCCAAGGTAAGTTTTTAGTCCGCGATGAGGTCGAAGAAGACGAAACTCAGCGGCAGATTATTCCTTATGCTGTCGTGGAGTATCACCCAGAGCCTGAATCAGAGCCGCTAGTTTTGCTCGTTGAACGCCTCAAAGCAGGTTCTGAAACGCGCTTGCACAATAAACTTTCGATTGGGCTAGGCGGGCACATCAACCCAGAAGATGATGACGCTAGCAGCACAAGAGAGCAAAAAAACGCAGCCTCAGAACAAGATATTCTGCAAGCTGCGCTGGTGCGTGAATTGCGTGAAGAACTGGTTATTGGTGCTTTTACAGCGGATGCGCGAGCGCTTATCCACCGCAGTGAAAACGCTGTGGAGCGGGTGCATACTGGGCTGCTTTACACTGTGAAGGTTGTTGCACCTGTAAGCGTGCGCGAAACGCATAAACTTGCTGGTGAACACGTGCCTTGGGCGGAGGTTGGGTATAACTACGAGCGGCTCGAGGGCTGGTCGCAAGCTGCCTACGAATTCCTACAGCCCATGCTTACAACTTAAAATGGCTAAGCAACTTGCCTAGCCATTTCTACATTTTCTAGTTGTGAGTTGCCGTTTAGATTACTTGCATCACGTAATTATCGGTGGCTGCTTCTAATCCTTCCGGGTTGGCAATGTACACACCGCGTGTACCCGACAGCGCACCTTCGCTGCGGAGTTCGCCCAAAATTCGGGTGATGGTGACTCTCGAGCTACCCGTTAGTGACGCTAAGTCTTCATGAGTAAGTGCTAGCGGTAACTTGATGCCGCCGTCTTGGTCATCTGCAGGTTGACCAAAGCGCTCACTAAGCCGCAAAAAGGCACGGGTCACGCGCGCACCAACGGGCAATTCAGCGTCGTCAATAGCTTCGCGGCTGCGCCGTAACTGACGGGCTAAACTGTGCATAATGTAATCGCGCAGTTTGCGGTCGTTCATGGCTTGGTCAGAATCCAGCGGGGTAAGGCAAGCGTCGTGTACGGCAATGACCGTCTCAGCGTGTTTGGCTTTGTCAATAGCCGCCACACCTAAAATATCACCGGAACCGTACAGATCAGCAATGCGGTCGCGCCCAAGTGAGGTGGGTACGACGGCCTTCAACACGCCGTAATTAACGATGTAGAGTGAACTTGCTTCGCGCCCAGCTTCGTATAAACTTGCGTTGGGCTCGAGCGTCCTAGTTGGGTGTGCCAAGGTGCTTGGCACAATGTCTGGTGCAGCGCAGCCTTGGTCGCTGCTTAATTCAGCAATAGTAAGCATTGATAGCCTCCTTCATGAATCTTGCGCAACAGCGCATTTAAGTGTGAGCACATAAGCTTTTGCTCGTTAATTGCTTGACCCTTGCGGCTACGTTCGTGGCTAGCACTGTGCTAGCTAGCTTGTGTTAAACGCCACATAACCCCAAATTTGCTACAGCTTTGTACGGGCTTTGGCGTACTACGTAGCGCACGATGAGATTTAACGTGCTGTACTTGCTATCCTAAGCTGGTGTTAAGGGGAGCTTTAATTAATACTGCCTTCTTAACAAAGGTCTTGATCAAGAAGGAAAAGACTTAACTAAACGCCGTCCGTTAACATAGACCAACCAAGCCTGAGTACGTCAATAAACGATGATCAAGCTTGCTCGAGCAACAGGTGACCTGTACCTCTAAAGTGTCACGGCTGTCACTCACGCTATTGCTAGGTGACACAAGTGACGCTGTTTAGCATGGCTAAAACTCATCACTAGCTGTGTCTTGCGTGCTCACTTCGCAACTGCTTACATGAGTTGGCAAAGTACAAATACTGATGCTGTGTTAGCTTGTTACTATTTGCCACACAGGTTATTCAGTACAACAGGTCGCTTCGTACAGCAAGTTAACTGGGTCAAACTTGGCTTTAAATAAGCATTCACTTACATAAACCCTTGCTAACTTAAACCTTGTTAACCTACAACCAATGTGTAACATTGCCGTTGTGCTAGTTATGCTAGAGCAGCATCACCACGGTGTTACACGACTATGTATTAACCATAGCAGATTGTCATGAACGTTGTGTCAACATTTTTTGAGATATTGTCACAGACGTTAGCTGCTCGAGCAAGCTGAGGGTTACTAAACCGTCGTTCACCTCTTACCCAAAGGTAATAAGGCCTGCCTAAACAGGGGGTTTAGCACGTCCTTTTATGTTAGGTAAGCGCTACGCAACAAGATACACACATCTCTTGCTAAAGTTAATATATTTTTAATCGTCCTTATCAACATACCCCGTGTTCAGCAGGTAAGTTGATGCGTGTAGGAATGTACTAACACATCAACAACAGTAAGTGGGATCTTAACATGCCTGATCACACTTCCTTATACAAGCTCCAGCTTACTTGAGCTAGCTAATTGTTATTGATGTAACTACCTGTCATCCCCATGACATGTACCTAATCATATTTGCCTAACAACATGTGCCTAGAAAACGCTGAGCGCAGCCCCCTTAGCATGATCTAAGCAACACTAGGTCAAGCAAAACACTGTGTTAACTCACCACTGTTTTAACTCACATGGGCGTGGTGGCAAAACGGTTATAGTTTGCCAAGCAACAAACCCACAACCCAAATAGTCTAGTATTTTACGACAAAATACGGTGACTCAAATCACATTTAACGATATGGTGCTAATAATGCGGTACGGGTTTTGCTGGCTTGGAAAGCTGCTGCAGTTGGTTCCAACCACTTAAGGGGTAGCACGAGTACGTATACGCTCAATTGCCTCAGCAGCCACAGTTATATTGGGATCAGCCAGTTGTGCGGCTTCGTAATTTGCCAGCGCTTTGTCAATCTCGCCAGCAGTTTCGTAGATTACTCCAAGTTGTAAAAATGCTTGGGCGTAGGCAGGCGGCGGCAGGCCGTTGTTACTTGGTTCCGCATCTAAAATGTCTAGTAGTGCTTCTAAAGTGACAATGGCCTCGTCTGGACTACCCACCATGCGCTGCAGCCGTGCTTTATGAAGCAACGCCCAAGCACGCTGCTCTGTTGTGTCTGCAAGTTCTTGGGCGCGTGTAAAAGCTGTGAGGGCTTCGTCATAAGCGCCAGCTTGCCACGCTGCTTGGGCAAGGTCGCTGGCGTGCGTATAGGTCGGCGCTTGGGTAAAGACAGCCTGCAAGGCCTCGAGCGCGGTAATTTGGTCGCCTGCTTCGGCTGCCAAAATGCCTTCTAAACGCAGGTAGTCCACAGGCGCTTCAGACCTCAGTACAAAGGCTTCAGCAAGTACCTCACGGGCCTTGCTGCTATCGCCAACTAGGTACAAAGCATAGGCATAAAAATAGTGAGCATCTGCATTTTCGGGAAACTGGCTGACTAAATTAGGGCCTTCAACTTGGCTGGCAAGCGCGTAGCGTCCCTCAGCTAGTAGTTGTCGCATAGGTTCAAAAGGGTCTGTTGCTGGTTGAGCGGCCAAACTGACACTAACAAGTAACGCTAGTAAGCTTTTAGTTACTTTAGTGGCAATATAGCTCAAGCGACGCACGGTCAAACGCCTTCTAAGCCTGGCAATAACTCTGCGCCAAAAGTAACGTCTTTGAAGTAGCACTGCATTTGTTAGGAGATAACACGACCAGCTCGAGCCCATTTGGAAAAAACAACTCCCAACAAGCCTTGAATTAGAAAACTTGGCTAGTCGTCTCATCACACGCTCAGTTTAGGGGGTTTAGATGAGAAGGCTGTAAGCAGTCCTGTTAGTGGCATCTTTATCACTCCTGCCCGCATCTTTGTGAACATCTAGGGGTGCTCGAGCTGCTTTGCAAGCCAGACCAAACCGTCTTGCGCCCTCGCTTTGAGTGCATCTATTTTGTCCCAAGCAAGCTGAGGCTGCTGTTTGACGGCCTCACTTAAACGGTCTGTGTCTTCTGGCAAGTGATAGCGCGGGGCAGCCGTTTCATCTAAAAAAGCGGCCACTTTAGGGTCGTAGACAATGCCGCTGTAAGGCACGCCGTTAGCCGCTGCCAAAATGAGTCCATGTAACCGCACCGAAAGCACTGCGCGCGCGCTAGCAATGCGTTGGCTAGCCAGTTGAGGCGTGTCTGCGTGCCACATCTGCACACTTTGACCTTGGCTGTGAGCTTGCTGTTGGAGCGCTAGCGCTGCGGGTGTATCCGTCTGCGGTGATAGTGCCAATATGGCCAGCGGATGTTGGTAATGGCGATCTACGGACAAGCTAGCAACAAGTTGCATAAGCGCCGTTTGGATATCGGGCTGGTCCCCTCTGGGAATAATCAGTAGCGGCTTATCTTGGCTGCTGGTGGCTGAGCTATTTGCCTCGAGCAGTAACGCAGGGTCGGCAACTAAGGTAGAACTTAGCTCGTGACTGAGCAAATACCGCTGCGAGCGGGCGTCGCG
>JBCCOX010000272.1:0-6735 GCA_039025155.1 Deinococcota bacterium
AAAAAACGAGGGATTAAAGTCGATGCCGTGGTGGTTTGTTTTAGCCCAACTGAGCCACCCCTCAAAGTGCTTCGGCTCAATCTCATTGCGGGGCACAGGTGTGTCTGTTTCCAAATAAAGTGCGTGCAAATTGAGGCGATGATGTCCTGGTAACAAGCTGTAAACAAGGTCTAAATCTTGCCGCAGTTCGGGCGCAGTTCGGGCTTTGCCGGGGTAGTTCCCGGTTGCCATAATGCCACCTGAAAGCCCACGTTCGGGGTCTTCAAAACCGCCCACGTCATCGCCTTGCCAGCAGTGCAAACTGATGGGAATAGTTTTGAGCGTTTCTAGAGCCGTATCGCTATCCACGCCAATACTGGCATAGCGTTCTTTCGCAAGTACGTAAGCTTGCTCAACGTGACTATCTGAGACGGGTTTGTGGTTGAGCGCTTGCATCAATGGGGTTGACTCTTGACTCACAGCAACTCCTCTGTCCGTGTTTGTAGGTGCATATAGCACCAAGCTGTCATAACTAAGTTGTCATAACCAAGCTGTCATAACCAAGCTGTCATATAGGCATGACTTGCGCTGCTTGATTTCCCTTAAGCACATAACAGCAACACGGTTAACTTCTTAAAGATGATGTGCGTTATAGCACGGTTTTAGACGCTGTGTCAACAAAATCGCACAAAATTATCATCAAAATCAACAAGCTCTTTACAAACTTCAACACGTCGTTTACAATGCCGAGTACAACATCAACAGACTTGTTTTTGCTGACAACATCTGGACGTTATGTATTGTTCAAACCAAGCAGATGACGCTCGAGCTTATGTCTTTGTGACATATCAGCAAGGCATTAGACATCATTATCTGAGAAATATCCTCAAGATCAACCCTCAGGAGTAATTTTGACGCACGCATCTTCCGAATCCAATCAAGACCCTCGTGATGTTCACGATGCTGGGTTAGATGATACTGGGCTAGATGATGCTGGGTTAGACGGTGTGCAAGAAACAGCACCAACACCTGTAAGTGATGCACTTTTAGTTGACCCGGACACAGCAAGCTCAGCATCTTCAGGGCGTTTGCTCCCTTCTGAGCGGCTCATGCAGATTCGCAAACTGGTCAGCGCGCGCGGTGTGGTGCGGGTGAGTGAACTGGCCCAGCACTTTGAGGTCAGCGACATGACCATTCGCCGTGACCTTAGCGAACTAGAAAAACTTGGTGCCATTGAAAAAACCTTTGGCGCGGCCGTGGTGAGCGAGCAAGCCTCCTTTGAAAATACTGTCAGCGAGCGAATGCACTTACACCAAGCGCAAAAGCAAGCTATTGCAGACCTTGCTGTAAGTTTTATTCAAGACGGTGACACCATTGCTATAGATGCGTCTACCACTGGTTTGGCGCTAGCCCAAGCCCTTTATCAACGCCCTATCAATGTAGTGACCAACGGCCTCGACGTTGCCCAAGCACTGCGCGGTGGCGCGGCGTCTGTGTTGATGACAGGTGGCGCACTGCGCGAGCGTTCGGGTAGTTTTCTGGGACCCTTGGCTGTTCATGCACTCCAAGAAATCCGCGTAGACAAAGCTTTTTTAAGTGCCAAAGGTGTGCTCATTCCAGACGGCCTCTTGGATTCAGATTTAGGCGAGGTTGACGTGAAACGCGCTATGTTACGCAGTGCTGCTGTGGGCATTGCGTTGATAGATAGTTCCAAGTTCGGCAAGCGGGCTATTGGCATGATTACAGATTTACAGGGTGTGACGCACTTAATTAGTGATAGCGGTTTGTCTGCGACTGATCACGCGGCGCTCGAGCCCTTCACGCAAGTCCACATTGCGCATGTCAGTGGTGGCACGAGCATCCTCGGCTCATGAGTAGGGTACGTGATGCTATCAACACCACGCAGCTTAATAAAACGCATCTTGATTTACCTCACTCTGATGCAAGACCTATAACGAGAAGTTTATGACGACATCTTCAACAGTACACTCAACCTCACAGCCGCTCTTAGAATTACGTGGCGTCCACAAACGTTTCCCCGGCGTTCACGCCCTGCGCGGTGTTGATTTTAGCTTGCACGCAGGTGAAATTCACGCGCTGGTGGGTGAAAATGGCGCGGGCAAGTCTACCCTCATCAAAATTATGTCCGGTGTGCATCAACCGGATGAAGGTCAGGTATTGGTCGGCGGGCAGCCTGTCAACTTTGGGTCGCCTAAAGACGCCCAAACGCACGGCATCGATACCATCCACCAAGAACTTAGCCTTTACCCCGAGCTTAGTGTGGCCGAAAACATCTTTTTGGGTCACGCGCCCATGCGGCACGTTGGTCCTGCTTGGAGCCCAGTGAACTTGCTGGATTGGGACACCATGCGCACGCGGGCACAAGCCTTACTTGCTGATCTGGACGCTAGCGATATTGATGTGCGTGCCAAAGTGGGCAGCCTGAACATCGGTAACCGCCAACGGGTGGAGAT
Source organism: Deinococcota bacterium (assembly GCA_039025155.1). GTDB lineage: Bacteria > Deinococcota > Deinococci > Deinococcales > Trueperaceae > JBCCBI01. The sequence goes on from JBCCOX010000272.1 coordinate 2,454, forward strand.
TGCCAAAGCACTGTCGTTAGATGCCAGCGTGCTCATTATGGACGAACCCACCGCAGCTTTGACTGAGGCAGATGTTGCCAAGTTGTTTGTGCTCACGAAGCGCCTCCGCGAACGCGGCGTAGGCATTATTTACATCACCCACAGGTTAACTGAGGTGTTTGAACTCGCTGATCGGGTGACGGTCTTACGAGATGGCAGTTACATCGGCAGTAAACCCACCCCAGAGACCAACGAAGCTGAGGTCATCAGCATGATGGTGGGGCGTACCATCGAGCAACTTTTTCCCAAGCAAGTTGGCAGTCCGGGTGAGGTTGTGCTCGAGGTTCGCAACCTCACTGCGCCGCCGCTTACCAAAAATGTTTCGTTTAACGTGCGTGCTGGCGAAATTGTGGGCTTAGCTGGGCTAGTTGGCTCTGGGCGCAGCGAAACAGCTCAAGTGCTGTTTGGCATTACCCCAGCAACCAGCGGCGAAATTCTCTTAAACGGTCAACCTCTCAACGCAACCACGCCTACGGAAGCTATTGCAGCTGGCATCGCCTACGTGCCCGAAGACCGCGCGCAGCAGGGCCTCATTCGTCCTATGACGATTCGTGAAAACGTGTCGCTAGCAGTACTTTCCGGTAATGACCTCAACCAATTTATTGACCGCGCCACGGAAACCCGACTGGCGGCAGATGCCATTACCCAATTTGCGATTCGCGCCACGGGCGGCGAGCAAGTTGTGGGCAAACTTTCTGGTGGCAACCAGCAAAAAGTGGTGGTCAGTAAGTGGCTTGCTAGTAACCCCAAACTGCTCATTATTGATGAGCCAACGAGAGGTGTAGATGTCGGTGCTAAAGCTGAAATTCACCGTATCATCAGCGCCCTAGCAGTCGAGCAGGGGCTGGCTATTTTGATGATCTCGAGCGAACTCCCCGAAATTCTCGGCATGAGCGACCGCGTGCTAGTCATGCGCGAAGGTGAGTTGGTCGCTGAGTTTGCCCGCCACGAATTTGCTGATGACGTTAGCGACAATCAGGAGCATCAAGCAGATGACGCCAAAGCTAGTGGGGCTGAACGCCTTAAGCAGACTCAAGAACGTATTGCCGCCGCCATGATGCGCGCGTCTCATCAAGGTGAAGCACGTGAGGTGGCTGTATGACGCTAACATCACAAACATCAGGGGCTCGAGTCACCCCTGTGTGGCTTCGCGCCCTGCCGCTCATCTTGGGCATCTTGATGCTACTTACTTACTTTGTTGCACCCTTTGTGAACCAACCCGAACGCGGTCCCAGTAGTCTACCCACCATCACCGCGAGTCGGGACAGCAACGAGCTAGAGTTGCCAACTAACGGCCTCCTGTTGCTCCCGCTAGCTGCCAGCATCGCCCTTGGGATGGGACTTTGGAACTTAGTGAACCCGCAACTTGCTAGAGCTACCGCTGTTATCAGTGCCATCTGTGGCGGGTTGATGTTGCAGTACGGGCTCATGTTTGTGTTGGATGGACGTGAGGAAGGGTTGCTAGAGGTATGGCTCGAGGCTGCTTCGTGGGGTCTCTGGGCACTACTTATCGGCGCAGGTTTACTCATCTTGCAAGCGCTTATTCCCCGCGCCAGACCTGCGCCAGAATTTCGCATTGGCACGCTTATGTCCAACCAAGAAAGTGCCATCATCTTAGCGCTACTAGCGCTCGTCGTGCTAGTGGGTACGAATAATCCGCGCTTTTTGTCCACCCGTAACGTGCTGGATATTTTGCAAGGTAATGCCTATATCGCTGTAGCTGCCATCGGCATGTCTATGGTGATTATCACCGGGAATATTGACATTTCAGTTGGCTCGCTTATCGGTGTGTTAGCTGTGGTAAGCGGGCGTTTAGCGGTAGCTGGTGCGCCAATGATTGTGGCGTGGTTGGTCCCACTTTTGTTGGGCGCACTATTTGGCGCACTTCTTGGTTGGCTGGTGGCGTACTTGCGTATTCCGGCGATTGTCGTCACGCTAGGTATGCTGAGCATCCTTAAAGGTGGGCTCATTTTGTGGACAAACGGGCAGCGCGTCACCAACATGCCACCTGCCTTTTTCCTGGCTCAAACGCGCCCACTAGGTGTGCCGATGCCAGTTTGGTTCATGCTTATTCTTACATTACTTGCTGCAGCTTGGATGCGCTACAGCCCGCGCGGACGTGCATTGTACGCCGTTGGCGGCAATGCCGACGCAGCGCGGCTTTCTGGGTTGTCTGAACCGCGCATTGTCTGCAGTGTGTTTGTGATTAACGGTGTGTTTGCGGGCATTGCCAGCGTGCTCTATGCGACTCAATTACGGGTGATTCAGGCCACGCCACCGCCCGCGTTAGAACTTGCCATCATCACGGCGGCAGTGGTGGGTGGGGTGAGCATTTTGGGCGGCAAAGGTACAGTCATTGGTGCAACGCTAGCCGCAATTCTACTTAACGCCATCCGTTCCGGCATGATTTTTGTGGGTGTGTCGCCGTTTTGGATTCAAGCCATTCAAGGTCTGCTGATTTTGGCAACGGTACTCACCGACTTGAGTAGACGCCAAGCTACGAGTGGCCCACCACGTTGGATGTTTTGGGTGAGGCGGTCGCATGTTTCTTAGGTTTAGATTGAATGATTTGTCAGCAGCAAAGGCGTCGATTCTGGTGTCGTCAACATTAAGTACAGCGATATTTTTGTTGTTAGCGGCTCGAGCATCATCACATATAAATTGCTGGAACATGACATCTTCTCGAGCGCGTTTAGCTGATGTCATCATCACACTGTTTCAACGCCTTACAAAGTTCAATGATGTGACTCGAGCCTTAACATCACCATCCTCGCTTCGCAATTATCAAACGCTGGTGATGTTCTTTCACACACGTTTAGTTGATGACGGCATCAACACGTTGGGTCATCAGATGACGTTGCAAGATGTTGCTCGAGCCTCATCACCTCGCCTCATCTCCACTAACATCACAACCACTGACATCACGACCTCAGTATGGAATACAGCCTCATGAGCGACAAACCTTCACGCACAGCACCCCCACCTAAGCAAGTTGAACGCCCCAACCCCCTCAGCCGCTTGCTCAGCCAAGAAAGCGTTTTGTTTGTGCTGCTCGTCGTCATCACTATTGTGCTCGCACAGTTTAACGACAACTTTTTAAGCCGCCAAAACCTCCTCAACCAAAGTCGGCTATTAAGTGAGGTTGGCTTGGTGGCCCTGCCGATGACCTACATCATCATCACGGGCGGCATTGATTTGTCAGTCGGGTCTATTTTGGGGCTTAGCGCAATTTTGCTGGGCTACAGTTGGCAAACGTGGAACTTGCCGTTACCACTTGCTATTGTCACCGCGTTATTGATAGGAGGCGCAGCCGGGTTTCTGAACGGCTTGTGTATTGTCCGCATGAAAGTGCCACCGCTCATCATGACGCTTGCAGGACTTGCGTTCTACCGGGGACTTGCACAGGGCATCAGCCAAGCGCGCTCGGTCACAGGCTACCCGGACTGGTTTTTGTTTATTGCCCAAGGCAGCATTTTGGGACTACCTACCCAACTGTGGCTGTTCATCATCATGGCGGTGCTTTCGGTGATTACCTTGCAGCGCACGGTGTTGGGGCGCTCGCTTTACGCACTGGGACATAACGCGGTAGGTGCGCGGTTTTCAGGGCTTCCGGTGGGTCGGGTGCTGCTTACTATCTATACCTTTTCAGGGCTTATGGCAGGTCTGGCAGCGGTTATTTTTGTGTCCAGAGTAACCACAACCCGGTCGGATATGGGTACGGGGCTCGAGCTAGATGTCATTGCCGCCGTTGTCCTAGGTGGCACCAGCATTTTCGGCGGTAAAGGTAGCATCGTTGGCACTTTAATTGGCTTGGTGTTTATCCAACTTCTCAAAAACGGCCTCGCACTCATGGGCGTTACAAGTGATGCCACCACTATTGTGATCGGCAGTGCGCTTATCGTGGCTATTTTACTTAACAACCTCGTGCAAGCTGCTCGCAAACATTAAGTAATCTCAGCTAGACGAATGTGTAACAGGGAGGGTATTATGTAAACACACTTCAACAAAATCGCACAAACTAATGACAAACGTGAACATATTGGCGGCACATGTCAACATATCTATTCAAGATGTGACAACTTAAAGTGTCTTCGATAACCTGATACGTTATCTCAAGTTTTACGTCATGTTTCTAGTAAATGCGATTTGGAAGCACCCTTTGAGGTGTTCGGTGTATAGGTGTTTGGTGTATGTGCAACACGTATGTACACGTAACTTGCGATGCTTAAGGCATCAGATTCAA
>JBCCOX010000273.1:0-6708 GCA_039025155.1 Deinococcota bacterium
ATAAGCATGTATATACATGTAAATTCGCTAGGAGTAGACGATGAAAAGATTGATAACATTGGTTTTGGTGATGAGTTTTGGGTGGAGTTTGGCACAGCTCGAGTTTGATTACAGTGACTACGTTGTTGAGTACGATGCTGCCTTTTTAGCCACTAACCCTCACACCATTCATGAAATTGAACGTGACGGATTCATGCTTCATGCACGCGAATTTGGCAATCCTGACAGTCCCACTTTTGACGCTGATGCCGCACCTGTGATTGCCTTACACGGGTTTCCTGATAACTTGCACCTCTTTGATGGCATCGTGCCTTTTATCGCCGAGGAGCGCCGCATTATCACCTTTGACCACCTCGGCTGGGGGCGTTCAGATAAACCAGTTGCAGCCGCTGACCCTGAAAATCCTCAAACAGATGAGCACGTTTATGATACTGGTAGCTTATTTCGTGATCTCGAGTTCGTGATTGACTACTTTGGCACGGAGCAAGTTGTCTTAGTTGCGCACGATCTATCTGCGTTCCCCGTTATTGACTGGGCGATTGCTAACCCAGACCGCGTAGAGCATATGGTAATTCTCAACAGTGTTTACTTTAGCAGCGAAAATTTGTTCCCACCCCAAGGTATCTTCATTTTTGGCTCGCAAGAAGCGCGCTACAGCCGTGAATACATGGTGACAATAGCACTGCGGTATCCCACATTTGCGCAAGCTATGGTTGAAGAACAAGTCGGGCGCTTTCATTCTAACGACGACGCACGTGAAATTTACACCCCACTTTTTGTCAACTTTGCATCCAGTATCCTGCCAGCCTTTTTTCAAATGAACAGTTTTTTAAGTGCCGAGGTTGAAGCACGCACCATTCAGTTTTTTCAAGGTGGGGGTAGTCTTGCATTTGACGGTCCAGTAACAGTTATTTTTGGTGTAGACGATCCTTACCTAACCGAAGAACTTAGCTTTGAATTTGGCGCTGCATTTCCCAACAGCAATGTTAGAAATATTGAGAATGCCGGACACTACGTTCAACTAGACGCTCCTGAATTGACCAGCCAGTATATTTTGGATGCTCTAGAGTAGTGGCCATATTTGTGTAGTTAAATGATTTTGAAGTAAATCTTAACGGCTCGCCAAAAACGCTCGCAAACGCGCTGCCAATTGTGGAAACTCAATCAAAAAAGCATCGTGACCATGCGGGCTGTGAATGCGGACATAGCTCGAGTTAGCTAGACCTTCAGCTAGCTCGAGCTGCTCTTTTTCTGGGTAGAGCACATCACTTTGAATCCCCATGACTAATGCGGGCTGACAAATGGTTGCCAGCACTTTACTCAGCTTGCTACGCCCCTCAGCCACATCAAAATCGTCCATCGCTTTGGTGATATAGAGATAGGTGTTGGCATCAAAACGGCTTACGAGTTTTACACCTTGGTAGTTGAGGTAAGACTCAATTTCAAAGGTCATACCCAGCAGGTCACTAGACGCACTCACCCGCTCCCGCCCAAACTTAGCGTCTAACGAGTCCAGCGAACGGTAACTGAGCATAGCGATGGCTCTGGCTAAACCTAGCCCGCTCTCCGGTTGACCGTCTGCTGGATAGTTACCTTGCTGCCACGCTGGGTCACTGGTGATGGCCTTGCGAGCCACCTCATTTAAGCCGATGGCCCAAGCAGAGTGACGCGCACCGATGGCGATGGGGACGATGCTTTTCACCATGTCTGGGTAGAGTGCGGCCCACTCGAGCACCTGCATGCCGCCCATCGACCCGCCAATGACCGACGCTAGTTTGCGCACACCCAGCGCGTCGACTAAGCGCTTTTGCAACCTCACCATGTCCCGCACGGTATAGCGTGGAAAGTTGAGGCGGTAAGGTTCATTGGTGCGTGGATTGATGCTGCTCGGCCCCGTTGTACCGTAACATCCGCCCAGCACGTTGCTACAGACCACAAAAAAACGGTTGGTGTCAATAGGTTTGCCCGGCCCAATCAGCGGGTCCCACCAGCCTGGAACTTGTTTGCCAGATGAGGGTTCTGCTCCCAGCGACGTACTCACATGACTTGCGTGAAGCCCAGCAGCGTGCGCTGACCCGGTAAGTGCGTGGCAAATGAGGATGGCGTTATCCGCTTTACTGTTGAGTTCACCATAAGTTTCATAGGTGACGGTAACGTGGTCTAGGTGAGCGCCGTAATCTAGCTCGAGCGGATTTGCCTCACTGGCCAGTTCAAGCTGCTCCGGCACCACCACACCCACACTGCCCAGCGTATCCACCTGACTGCGCGCCAGTAACGCCGCGTGATCGCCCCACGTTTCATGAACAAGTACCCGGCTCATAGTCACGTTTTGAGTTCCACTACGTTACCCATCATCATCCTTTTGCGATTGATGACACTTCACTAATACCAATATCAGCCATTGCACTTCCGTACACACAATCCAGTTTATATACTTACGAAAAGGATTTCGGTTAAGGTCAATCTAGGAGCCTAGTGCCTGATCAAAATCCCGTTTGATGTCGTCAATACTTTCGAGTCCTACACTTACTCGAATGAGTGCGCGGCTCACCCCGGCTTGGGCTTTGGCAGCCTCACTTAAACTTGCGTGGGTTGTTGTCCACGGGTTGATGACCACCGTTTTAGCGTCACCGATGTTGGCAAGGTGAGAGGCGAGTTTCACATTATCTAAAAAGGTGTGGGCAATTGCCTCACTGCGTGCTTCAAAACTGAGGACAGCACCAAAACCGTGTCGTAAAGTTTTGGTCGCTGTTGCGTGGCAAGGGCTCGAGCCCAACCCCGGATACGATACAGACGCTACTACCGGATGATTTTCCAACCACTCAGCCAGTGCTAGTGCTGAGTCACAAGCACGCTGCACCCGCAACGAAAGCGTCTCCAAACCTTGTAACCCCAATGATGCCGCATACGGCGACAAGGTCATGCCCATTGTAAACAGCCCGAGGTCATACGCCCGCAGCGCAAACGCTGTCTCCCCTGCTTTATCTACATAGCTCCAACCTTTGCCTGTTGGTTTGGTAAACGCTGGAAATTTGCCGTTTGCCCAATCAAACGTACCGCCATCAATAACTGCGCCACCAATAAACGTACCGTGACCGCCAATCCACTTGGTTGCTGAGTGAACTACAACATCTGCACCAAGCGTAAGCGGTTGACACAAGTAACCACCGCACCCCCACGTGTTATCAACGATCAAAGGTGTGCCTTGCGCTTTACAAACCTCAGCGATGGCGGCAATATCTGGCACAGCACAACTTGGGTTGGCGATGGTTTCACACCAGACGGCCACGGTGTTATCTTGCACGGCCTCAGCAATAGCGTCCGTATCTGGCGGAACCACGCTCACCTCGCAGCCCCATGGCAGCAAAATTTTGTTGATGACGCTGTAGGTACCGCCAAAAAGCTGATTGGACAGCACAATGTGCGCGCCGGGTTTGGCTAGGGTCATCAGCGTAACCGTGGTGGCAGCTTGCCCGGAACTTAGCCCAACACCAGCCGCGCCTTGCTCGAGCGCCACCAACCTATTTACAAATGCGTCCACCGTCGGGTTGTGCATCCGCCCGTACTGATTGCCGCTAGCGTTACCTGCAAACAAATCTGCCGCGTGTTGAGCGCTGTCGTAGACATAGCTGCTAGTGGCGTAAATAGGTACAGCTCGAGCGCCAGTGGTGGCATCTGCCTGTTCTTGACCTGCATGAAGTTGCAGGGTTTCAAAGGCATAATCTGCCTTTTGATCCACCAAGGTTGATTCTTCGATTACTAATTGCGTTGATTTATCAATCATGATACCAAGGTATTATTTCTACTCCGTAGGTCTCGAGGCGGCTGATAACTTGAGCTCGCGTTAGGGGAAGTTCGGCCTGACTTGCATCTTCCGTAAACATTACTAGCAATACAAGCCAATCTTTAGCCAAAGCACGACGAACGCTACTGCCCCTATGGCGAATTAAAGGTCTAAACGCACTAATTGGGATCCAACTATTTGTGGGCAAGGTTTCTGGACTTGAAGCTAGAATATCTATCCAATCGCCCCAATTAAAATACTCTGCATAGGAAGCGAGGCATCCTCCACCGCCAATCGTGCTAGTCATATCCTCCGTATGTACTATGACAAAATGACGATATCGGCTCCAAAACTTCTTCCTATCTTTATCAAGATCAACGAAGGGAGAGCAAATTGTATTGGCAGAATTTTCCAATGTTATCAAAAATCTGTATGTATCCCCCTCACCTGATCCCTCAGTTAAAACCTCAAAAGAGCTCATATCAACAAGCTGATATTCAAGCTGTGAGCCCATACGGTTCAATTCAATTCTGTTAAAACCACCGAAGAAATAGTATGTTCTCAGCTCAACCTCACTTACTTCTCCATAATTAAATTCCTCATTTGCTAGTGTGAATCCAAAAATCACAACAAGGCACGCAAAGAACTTTTTCATAGTGCGAAGTATAACAACCACTGAGAGGCATACGTTTAATGATGAAATTAGATGTAATGGCATCCTCAAACATAGAAGATGCCATCATCACCTAAAACTTAAGCCGGGGCAAGCTCAGGGACGTGCTCGAGCGCTTGTGCAAAATCCTCAATAATATCGTCAATGTGTTCAATACCTACAGATGCGCGCACCGTCCCCGCACCAATCCCAGCAGCTTGTAAGCCAGCTTCGTCTAGTTGCGAGTGCGTGGTGCTAGCTGGGTGGGTCACGCTGGTTTTGGCATCGCCTAGGTTAACGAGCCTCGAGGACAACTTGACACTATTCAAAAACGCTTTACCTGCCTCGCGGCCGCCTTCTATTTCAAACGTGAGGATGCCACCTGCACCATGTGGGTAGTGTGCTTTGGCACGTTCATAGTAGGGGCTAGATGCCATTGATGGATGATGTACGGTTGTGACTTTGGGGTGCTCATTGAGCCACTTAGCAAGTGCTTCGGTATTGGCAACATGCCGCTCTGCCCGCAAGGAAAGCGTTTCTAACCCCTGCAAAAACAAAAAGGCATTTTGCGGGGCTAGTGACGCACCAAGGTCACGTAAACCTTCCACCCGCGCACGAATCACAAACGCAATGTTGCCAAACGGGCCGTTCACACCAAACGTATCGCCAATGACCAACCCGTGATAACTCGGGTTGGGCTGGCTAAACCCGGGGTAACGCGGTGTGTTCCAGTCAAAGCTACCGGCGTCCACAATTAACCCGCCAATGCCCGTGCCGTGCCCGTTAATCCACTTCGTCGCCGAGTGAATCACAATGTCCGCGCCGTGCTCAATGGGACGGTATAAATAGCCACCCATCGCCGAGGTGCTATCCACAATCACCGCCACGCCGTGGTCGTGGGCAACCTTGGCGATGCCGTCTAGGTCGGGCAGTGCCAGCGACGGGTTAGGGATGGACTCACAGTAGACGGCTTTGGTGTTGTCATCAATAAGCGCGGCGTAGTCAGCAGGGTTGTCGTCTGAGCCGACAAAGCGCACCTCAATACCCAAACGGGGCAAGGTGTTTTTGAACATGTTGAGCGAGCCGCCGTAGAGGTTGGGGGACGACACAATGTTGTCGCCAGCATCTGCCAAGTTAGTGATGGCTAAAAACTCTGCCGCGTGACCGGATGCAACTGCCAGCGCTGCCACGCCACCCTCGAGCGCCGCAATGCGTTTCTCGAGCACGTCATTGGTTGGGTTCATAATTCGGGTATAGATATTCCCAAACTCCTGCAAGGCAAACAACCTCGAGGCATGGTCAGCATCATCAAAGTTGTAGGCAGTTGTTTGATAAATGGGCACTGCACGCGACTTAGTTGTTCCTTCAACGTCTTCTTGACCCGCGTGAATTTGTAGAGTTTCAAATTTGTAGGGCATAACTTTCTCCTTTAGGGTGATGTCTCAGATTGATGGTTTCTGAGGTGTGATAGCTTTTTGGGTTGATGGCTTCTTAGGGTGATGGTTTCTTGGGTTGATAGTTTCTTGGGTTGATAGTTTCTTGGGTTGATAGTTTCTCAGGCGGATAATTGTTTAGGTTGATGTCGTCTCAAATTAAGAGCTTCTCAAGTTAATGTCCTCTCGAGTTGATAGCTTCTCGGGTTGATTAGGTTTTAGGGTGATAGCTTCTTACGTTACTGGTTGGGGGATGCTCGAGCCAATTCCCACCCTCACGCAAACTCCGCAAAATTCGTAATGTGCTCCTTTAAGCTTGGATCACTACCGTACATGCAGTGTTTGGACATATCCGGCGAGTAGCGGGACGCTTGCGGACTGCGCCCAAGTGCCTCAGCCACCGCCCGGTGATGAATGACCGAACCGCCACAACACACACCTACAAAGCGGTAGCCCAGTTCCCACGCATTGCGGGTAAACTCAGCAATTTCGTAGCGGTTGCATTGTTGCCCCTCGAGGGCATCTGGAAAGGTGCGCTCAGTCGGCAAGTGCGCAGTGTTACACGCATCTGGCAGGTTAAACATGGTCGGGTGTTCCGGCGTCGTGCGGTAGGCCACAGGTAACGTCCCCAAATGCGTATGAGGCACGCGCTCACGTACATTTTTGAGGATGGGCAGCATGGTCTGCGGACCGCGAAAACAGTTTACGCCAACCACTGTTGCACCTGCGTTTGCGAGTGTTTCACACGCATCTTCTGGCGTGGCGTCACGTAAGTTGCCGTCTGCGTAGGCAGCTACAAACACCACACTGGGCAAGCCTGCTCGCTGAATTTCTTCCAA
>JBCCOX010000274.1:0-6707 GCA_039025155.1 Deinococcota bacterium
CCTGTAAACGAGGCAATAAACTGCTGTGTGTCAGCTTGCCCTTGTAAGGACAAAGCAGCCAGTTGCAAGCCAGCTATCCAGCCTTCGGTACGAGTCTCGAGCGCCCGAATGTCTGCCTCTGACAAGTTTAGATGCATAACATCATTTAAAAAGGCAGCACTTTCGGTAGCACTAAAGCGCAAGTCTTGCGCCCGCAGTTCATTGAGCTGCCCGCGCACGCGCAACCGTGCCAGTGGTAGTTGCGGGTCTTCGCGCGTGGTTATAACAAGATGAAGGCTTGGGGGCAGGTGCGCCACCACAAACCTCAGCATGTCATCGACTGCAGCGTTATCAATCACATGGTAGTCGTCTAGTACAAGGACAGAAGGCGTGACCAAGTCCGCTAAGTCGTTAACTAGTGCAGTCAGTAAGACCTCAGCGCTTGGTACTTGGGGGGCCTGCAACATGGCAAGTAGCCCCTCACAAATGTCCGGCTGGAGGCCCTGCAGAGCGCTTACCACGTAGCTCAAAAAGCGCTGGGGATCGTTATCGCCACTGTCTAAAGACAGCCAAGTAAAAGGCTCTTGGACAGCCGCAAGCCAGTGGCCAACCAAGCTGGTTTTACCAAAGCCTGCTGGCGCACAAACCAACGTGAGCTGGCACGGTGAACTGGCGAGTAAGCCCGCGTTTAGCTGCTGTATTAAGCGTGTACGCACAACCCCGTCTGTACGGGCTGCGGGTGGGTAAAGTTTTGTTGTGAGTAGTGTCATGGCTAGGTGCTCGAGCTACGGCCAGCTCTGTAAATAATGGCCTAGCGCCAGTATATCTTTTCGTCTTTTAGCTTAGCGTCACAGCCCATAAATATAAAGATACGCTGTCATTGTTATCATCGTCGCAACCATCTTTACAATTAGTGATCATTGCAATTATAGTCGTACCCCTTGTCATTGTTAATGGCTTAGTTCAAGGTTAATGGCTTAGTTCAAGTTGACCAGTGTCATGCTCACCTTTGACCGGGCATCGCATACCTTATCTAAAGCCTGCTCACAGCAACAGCAGCCTTGACAGATTTCATCAAGTACACTGTGCCTATGCTCAACCGCGTATTTAAGCGCCTTCGTAAAGGGCCTCGCACCCTTAGCATTCGCACCCAAGTGGCCTTGGTAGTGGCCTCGTTGTCAATGCTGCCTAACCTTGTAGTTGTGCTTTTTTTGCTCTTGCCTATCGTGCGAGATGCCACTGAAATGCCCACCAGAGCCATTTTACCGTTGGTGACATGGGGGGTTGGCTTGCTGCTTATTTCGGTCAGTGTGGGCTATTTTTTGTCAAAGCAACTGCTTAGCCCGTTAACCAAAGCCAGCCAACAGATTAGCGCGATGCAGCGCGTGACCAGCCGCCTAGCCCAAGCCCAGCTTTACATTCGGGACGATGAACCCCGCGAAGTCCGCGAGTTAAAACTTGCGTTTAACAATCTGCTCAAACAGGTGCATTTAGAGCAGTCCCGCCGCAGCGCGTTTTTAGCTACCCTCATGCATGACCTCAAAACCCCCTTGGTTGCAGGTAATCACTTGCTGAGCGTCATTCGTGATAACAACAACCTGCCCAAAGAAGAACGCATCACGCTTGTTGCGCAACTTTTGCGAGAAAATCAAAAGCTCATTGAACTTTTACAAAAAATGGTGGAGGCCCACAAATACGAACGGGAAGGCGTGCCGCTGCGGAAGGTAGCGTTTAACCTCGAGGAAGTTGCTGAACTTGTGATTGACCGAGTGGCACCACTTGCCGAAAAACGCAATATTCACTTAGAAGTACGTGGCCACGCTAGGGGTAACATTGACCCGAGGGAGTTAGAGCGGGCCCTTTACAACTTAGTGAGTAACGCTGTGCGCTACGCCGAAAGCCGCATTCGCATTGAGGTCTTTGCGGGGCTTATCCGCTTATCAGATGACGGCCCGGGCTTGCCCGCGCCACTTGAAAAACTCTCTGAACCGTTTAACGCCCAACCCATCACCATCGCCGGGCAGCAGTACACTGCAGGTACAGGCGGACTGGGTCTGTTTATTGCCCGCCGTATCATTGAAGCTCACGGTGGGCGCTTAACGACCGAAGCCAGCAGCTCAGCAGGTACTATCATGTTGATTTACTTAGGCTAACATTTTAGGCTTAACGACTGCATCCACAATCACTGCATCCACAATCAATGTAGACAGCCTGCGCACGGTATACTGCTAAGCGTGTCACGCGATCAGCTAAGTCACGATGAACTGCGCCGTGTTAATCTTTTTACCGATTTAACCCCGGATGACCTCAGTTGGCTTGCTGAGCACACCACGGTCTACCGCTACCCAGACGGTGTGGTGGTCTTTCGTGATGGTGATGCCATCGACGAAATGTTTGTGATTGTGGCAGGCGGCTTTGTAGTGCTTGCCAACGGGCAGGTAGCGTTTCGTGCTGATCAAGGGGATGTTTCTGGCGCGCTGCCGCACTCGCGCATGACCCACGCGGCCGCAGAAAGTAGAACGGTTGGCGAGACGGTCATTGGCGGCATTCACCGCGATCATTTCCCTCAGATGCTGGCGCACATCCCCGTCCTAGACGCGCGCCTAGCTGCCCGCATGTCTGACCGCATTCGAGATGTCGCCAAAAAAGAACAACAACAAGAAAAACTTATGGCGCTAGGGAAACTTTCGGCTGGGCTAGCCCATGAACTCAACAATCCAGCGGCTGCCTTAGAGCGTACTGCAGGCGCATTGCAAGACCGCCTAGACACCTTGATGAGCCTCACCATACGGCCTATGCCAGAGGTGCTGGTTGGGCCGTTTGAGGATGTGCTGCGTACCGCGTCTCCACCTGACCTCTCGAGCCTCGCCCGCAGCGAACGTGAAGATGACCTTAGCGATTGGCTCGAGGACCGTAGTGTAGACAATGCTTGGGAACTGAGCGAAAGTTTGGTTGATGTTGGCCTTACCCAAGAAACCCTGGCGACCTTACTTGCTCCTGTAGATGAGGCTGATGTGACCTGCGCCGTGCGCTGGCTAGACATGCTGGCCAGTTTGCAAACAATGTCCCGCGACATGCAGCAAGCCGCTAGCCATATTGTGACGCTTGTCCAGTCGGTCAAAACCTACACCCACATGGACAGAAGCAGCGGGCTAGAACCCTGCGACGTGCGCGAAGGATTAAACAGCACCTTGGTGATGTTGGGGCATAAGTTAAGAAACAATAACGTTCAAGTGACAACTCACTATCCAGACAACGTTCCTGAAGTGCCTGCTCGAGTGGGCGCACTCAACCAAGTCTGGACCAACCTTATTGACAACGCGATAGATGCTATGAAAGATGCAAATGACGCACAGCTAAAGATTGCGCTCGAGCCCAGCCCCACCTGTTTGTCAGTCACCATTAGCGACAACGGGTCGGGCATCCCCGAAGATATTCAAGCGCGTATTTTTGAACCGTTTTTTACTACCAAAGATGTCGGCGAAGGTACAGGTTTAGGGTTAGATATTGTGGCGTCTATTGTTAAAGATCAGCACAGTGGCGTTATTGAGCTTGAATCTGAACCGGGGCATACTGCGTTTACGGTACAGTTACCCTTATCAACATAAGCGTTTGATACCCTTTATAGCCTCAATGCTGTTCCTTCAAGGGCTGATGGTATTTACAATTACATCGTGATATGTGTCAGAGACGCATTCCTAATTATTTGGAAACATCGAACTCAAGTTGGTTATCAAGGGAATTGGGGTATCAATGGGATGCTTTGTCACCGCAAAGTCATTCCAAAAGTCACTACAGAATCACTGCAATGTATGTCAGGATAGGTATCATCAGACGGAGCATGACCGGCTATGTGTGTTCTTTGTTGGCATAAACATCTACAAGCAGATCAATGACACAACAATCTTGATATCAGTACAATCTTAATGTCAGTCTTGATGTCAGTGAAAGCATTCGGTACAACATGACATCAAACACATAGTCGCTGACGTGTCATCTTGAAGCCTGAAATTACACTACGTTGATCAAGATGGCAGCTAAGAAAAACTGAGATATACACCCATCACCTGAAGGAGTAGCTTATGGCTAAACCCGCCATTTTAGCTGTTGATGACGAAGCTGAGGTCTTGCGCGCACTCGCCCGTGACCTGCGTAAAACTTACGGAAAAGACTACCGCATTTTACGAGCAGAAGGCGGTGAGGCGGCGCTCGAGGCTGTGCTAGAACTACAAGAACGCGCTGAACCCTTGGCGCTTGTGATCTCTGACCAACGCATGCCGGTGCTGTCTGGCGTGCAACTTTTAGAGCGCGTTGCCGAGGCCTTTCCCGCCGCCAAACGGGTGCTGCTTACCGCCTATGCTGACACAGACGCAGCCATCACCGCCATCAACCAGTCCAAAGTGCATTACTATTTGCTCAAACCATGGGATGATGCCAGCCTCTACCCGGTTGTGGGCGATTTGCTGGACGACTGGCAGAGTGGCTACCGCCCCGGCTACGAGGGACTGCACGTTATTGGTAGCCGCTGGTCAGCAGACGCCCACGCCATCAAAGACTTTTTAGCCCGTAACCAAGTCCCCTACACCTTTGCTGACGTAGAAACAGATGACGACGCCAAAGCTGCCGCCGCCCGTTACGACAGCTTGCCGCTCGTTCACGTCCCCGGTGAAGACATGCTAGTTGCGCCCAGCGTGAGCGACGTTGCTAGCAAGGTGGGCTTACATAGCCAAGCTGCCCGCCCGTTTTATGACCTTGCCATTGTGGGCGCGGGCCCAGCCGGGTTAGCCGCAGCCGTTTACGGTGCGTCTGAAGGCTTAGAAACCGTGCTAATTGAAGGTCAAGCCCCCGGCGGCCAAGCAGGCACCAGCAGTCGCATTGAAAACTACCTAGGCTTTCCTACCGGGCTGTCTGGTGGTGACTTAGCGCGCCGCGCCGTCACCCAAGCGCGCCGTTTTGGAGTAGAAATTTTGACACCGCAACAAGTTACCCGTATGCGGGTGGAAGGCCCTTACCGCATTTTGGAATTAACTGATGGCAGTGAAGTCTCGAGCCACACGGTCATGCTGTCCATGGGCGTGGCCTGGCGTACGCTTCCGGCTGACCCCGAGGGTAAGTTTACAGGTGCTGGCGTGTACTACGGTGCGGCTACTACTGAGGCCATTAACTGCCGAGGACAAACCATCTACACCGTAGGTGCGGGCAATTCTGCCGGGCAAGCCGCCATCTATTTTGCCAACTACGCTGCCAAAGTTGTCATGTTGGTACGTGGGAGCTCGCTAGCTGCTAAGATGTCTCACTATTTGGTTGACCGCATTGAACAAACGGACAATATTGAGGTGATGGTCCATCACGAGATTACAGCTTGCCATGGGGATACGAGCCTCGAGCAACTCACCTTGCGCAACAATGAAACGGGTGATGAACACAATGTTGACGCGCAGTACTTATTTTGCTTTATTGGTGCAGCTCCTAAAACAAGCTGGCTCGAGGGGACAGCAGCTCGAGACAAACGCGGCTTTATCTATACTGGCGTAGACATTCCCGAAATATCTATGGCAACTTGGCCGCTACCCCGCAATCCGTTCCCGTTAGAAACAAGTGTACCGGGCGTCTTTGCTGCTGGTGACGTGCGCGCGAACTCCATCAAACGGGTTGCCTCTGCAGTCGGCGAAGGGTCGGTAGCAGTTTCGACAATGCATCAACACCTAGCCTCGCTCTAGTACCTTTTTCCTAAGGCCTTCTCTTGGATCACTTCAATATCACTACAGTATGAGGTCACTACATCAGCTTGCAAAAGCTAATGTTGCTTTAGATTGATGTCGTATCCATTGGGATATGACAAATACATGCGTTTCTTGAGGCAGACATTTCTTGATAGACTAAAGACCTCATGAAACCCACTGGCATAAACCGCATCGGCGTCGTTGGCGCAGGCATGATGGCAAGTTGGCACATAGAGCGTTGGTTAGGTTTACAAGAACGGGGCCAGCCTGTTCAGATTGCTGGCATCTTTGATAAAAATCAGCAGCGTGCGGCTGAGCTAGCGCAAACCTATGATTGCCCCGCATTTACGGAGCTTGACGCTTTACTCGCCGCTTGCGATGTTGTTGATGTCTGCACGCCTACCGACCAACATGCAGATATCGTCGTGCAAGCTGCTCAGACAGGTAAAGATGTCATTTGTGAAAAACCGATGGCCCGAACTTTGCAAGATGCTCAGCGCATGCTGGACGCCTGCGAGCAGGCAGGGGTGCGGCTTTTTATTGCCCACGTAGTGCGCTTTTTTAGTCAGTATGAAGGCGCTAAAGCCGCCTTGGATGCGGGCATGTTGGGCAGTCCCGGTGTGATTCGGCTAAGTAGGGGCGGTAGTTTTCCCGGCCGTTGGTACGGGGACTATATGCGTTCTGGCGGTGTTGTCTTAGACTTGTCGATTCACGACCTCGACATGGCGCGCTGGTGTTTTGGCGAGGTGACGCAAGTTTTTGCTCGAGGTCTCACCTTTGAAGGTATACCAGCATGCGATCACGTCATCACCAACTTGCAGTTTGAAAACGGCGCACTGGGGCACGTAAGCGGCAGTTGGGCTTACCCACCCGGTAAGTTTGTGACGGCATTAGAAGTGGCAGGTAGCGACGGCATCTATGAGTGGCATGGTTTTGCACCTGACCCGGTGTTAGGCTCATTTGATGCAGGCAGCGACCTAACAAGCGTGATGAACGACATGGCTA
>JBCCOX010000275.1:0-6698 GCA_039025155.1 Deinococcota bacterium
AGGAAATTCATCGCCAAAATTTTCAAAAACTTTTTTTCCTAGAAACTTCGATCCAAATGTATTGGAAAGCTGGCGCAAGGTGTAGCCTTTTAGAGCTCCATTTGTTACTTCGGTTTCATCGCCTTTTACATCAGAGATTTCCCAAGATTCGCCAATATTTTCTCCTTCATATTCTTTGTTAAGAACGGTTTGTAGTTTGTTGCCGCCCCACATTCTGTATTTGTATACGGGTTGAAATTCTAATGGATACAGTTGCATAGTTATTTTTGTGTTGAATTATCGTACAATTCAGTATTCTTTTTGGTACCTCCTTGTTGATTCTTACCGCGTTTCCATTTGATGGTTCGCTGTCTTTTATTTGCCTGTTTGATTTCCTTTTTCATCCAAGAATCTAGAAAGGCAGTATTGTCTTTGTTTTCAAATGCAACTAAGACATAATCATTGGTCGCTTTCATGTGTTGATGAAGCTGCTTTCTTAGCTCAACAACTACCTCTTCGTATTTCGGATCATCAATCAAATTGTTCAATGCGTGTGGATCGTTCTCATAGTCATACAATTCTTCCACAGTTCTGTATTTCCAATAGTCGAATCTCTTTTTGACATCTTCATTTACTGTTGACATTTTTGCCATTGCTTTGTAGGAAGCATGGGATGATGAGGCCGACTTAAATACAAAACTTCCAGTTGCCCAAGGATTAAAGATGTAGCCATACTTTTTGCTAATTACCGTCCTTGAAGGCCTTGGAATTCCACCTGCATTTTCATCAAATTGAGCAAACACGTAGTTTCCAACTTGTTCTTTTTTCTGTGTCAATACCGAATAGAAGGAGGTACCAACCATTTCCTTCGGAATGGAATTCCCGGTCATTTCAAGAATTGTAGGAGCAATGTCTACGGAAGATACCATGGATTTGTCTTCTACAGTTGGTGAAAATTTAGGTGGATACGAAACAATTAATGGTGTTTTTACACCATTCTGATAAACAGATGATTTCGCGAAAGGAAACGGCGCGCCATGATCAGACAGAAGAATTACGATGGTATTTTTAGACCGCTTCGACTTCTTTAAGGTTTGAATGATTTCTCCAATGCAATCGTCACCTCGTTTCACGGAGTTGTAATAATTTAAGACATCCTTTTTGATACGTGGATTCTTTGGTAAATACTCAGGAATTTTCACGTCTTTTTTGGTATAGAGTTTTGAAGGTTTGAATTCGTCAAATCCTTTTTTTACTGAGGTTGGATCGTTAAAGAAAGGTTTGTGCGGATCAGCAACGTTTACCACACAATAAAATGGTTTTCCTCTTTTATCAACTTTGTTTAAAAATCCTTGTAAAAGATCAGAATACATAACTGCCGATCTTTTTTTCGCTCCTTTAATACTGGTTCGTTCGTCCCAGTAATCATCGAAATCTGGACTAATACTTGTATCAGCAGGTTTGTTTAAAACACCTGTGAAATACCCGTTTTCCTTCAATATTTCTGGTAGGGTATTGAAGTTGTCTTTCACGTAAAAGAAACCACGCATTCCTGTTTGATGCGGATACAATCCAGTTTGAATCACCACGCGCGATGGCGAACAATTGGGAGCTTGTACATAAGCATTTTGGAATAAGACTCCTTCCTTGGCAAGTGCATCAATATGAGGTGTTAGATCAGGAATAATTCCACCGTAGACGCTCGGCGAATCCCAGTTCATATCATCCAAAGTGATCAAAAGAATATTGGGTTTTTCGCTTTGAGCGGATAACTGGAAAACAGATAGTAAGCACAAACAACAAATTATATAGACTCTATTTCTCATGATTAGTTCTTTTTTTTTTGCTAGACTCCAAACCGCCAAAATCGGTGTCGGAAATGTTTCGAAGCTCTTCTAAACTCAGTGTGTTTTCGTATTCTTTTTCTTTGAGTTGATAGAGTTCTTTTTTCAATTCTTCAATCAACTTTTGATGCGTTTCAGAAGCAATCAAATTATTCAATTCTTGAGGATCTTCTTGTAAATCATAGAATTCCCAAACATCTATATCGTAATAGAAATGAATGAGTTTGTAGCGATCCGTTCGAATGCCATAATGCGGTTGCACATGATGCCAAAAGGGGTATTCATAATAATGATAATACATAGATTGCCTCCAGTCATTAGACTTCTGATCTGACAAAAGTTTAACGAAACTTTTTCCTTGAATCTCCTCAGGAATTGCAACACCTGCCAATTCCAACATCGTAGGAGCAATGTCTACATTGGTAATAATGTCGTTGACTTTTGTGTTGGGTGGAATAAGTTTCGGATAGCGAATCACAAGTGGCATTCGCATCGATTCTTCATACATCCAACGTTTTTCTCATCCGGGATAACGCCCCTGCCCACATTAACAGCGAGCTTGTTGTACCTGCTAACATCAGGCATGTTGCCCTGCCTCCTTACAGTCCTGAGCTTAATCCTGTTGAACGTCTCTTCTTAGAGTTTCGTCTCTTCTTAGAGTTTCGTCGGGCTTTAGCTAACTGCACCTTTGACACCATCGACGCTCTTCATCAAGCCATATCCGAGGTACTTGACTTTTCACCACTGACCAAGAACGTCTTGAGCTTCTCACCAACTTCCCTTGGTGGTGGTTTGGGGTAACCTCACTTTATGACATCCTTGCGGTGAGTTGGTATTACTCGCGTTTCTTAGTCATACCCTACAGGCACTTTTTGAAGCTAGATACCAAGCTATTCGTAAATCCCTTGGCTCAAGACGTGATTTCTTCAATAACCTGCGTTCTTTACTTATCTTTAATCTCTTCAGCTCTTGGTCAAGCTACTTGACTTCATCATTGAGGCGCTCGATATTGATTTGGACTCTTCCTGAACCTCATCTCGAATTGCTGCTCTGCAACATAAAGCCTTGAACTTTAGGTGAAACACAGCTAAACTTTCAAGGTTGCAGTGCCGTTTACTAAGGCATATCACAGATGGGGTGAGGTTTAGATAGATAGTTGATACCATCCATTTTGTGCCATGCTGCCAGTAATTATGTACCTTTTACACAGCATCTATAAAGATTTAAACCAACTCACTTAAGTCTTGAGCTGAAGGTCTATCAAGCTGATGTTGCGCAAGCTTTCTGCAATCTACTCACAACTTAACTATCTAGCTTTACCACCACGTGAATAACGAGTGTCTTCAGAGCTAGACCTAGAAATAACTACAAATCTGCTCGAGGAGGCATCTTGTGAAATACAACAAAGGGGCAATCCTGCGCTCAATTGAGACGCCCTACATTAAAGACAACTTACCCGAATTTGATACTGGCGACACTGTTCGTGTGGACTATAAAGTCACCGAAGGCAGCCGCACTCGCATTCAAAGTTTTGAAGGCGTTGTAATTGCTAAAAGCAACGGCCGGGGAGCACGTTCTACTTTTACTGTCCGTAAAGTTAGCTTTGGTGAAGGTGTAGAGCGTATTTTCCCACTCAACTCACCTCTTATTGACAGTATTCATATTGTTCGCCGGGGTCGCACGAGGCGCGCCAAGTTGTATTACTTGCGTAACCTGCGTGGTAAAGCAGCCCGCCTTAAAACAGACACCAGCCGTCAGGAAGCTGACCGCGCAGCAGCCCGCGAACGCAGGCAAGCTGATTAATTGAGATATTCCTGCTAAGTAGGCGCAGGCAAGTTTGCATAACTGACTGCAATCTGTCTTGCAGCTAACTTGACAGGCTAGCAGGCCTGCCTTAAACTTAGCGGAGCTTGGGGCTGTGGCGCAGTTGGGAGCGCGTCTGAATGGCATTCAGAAGGTCACGGGTTCGAATCCCGTCAGCTCCACCAAATAGCTTTCCCTGGACGCATTCAAGATAGTTGGCAGTGGAATTGTGTGTATGACGTTGGTGTCAATTCTGCAGTGAACTTTCAATACACGAACGCTGTTCAGGGTTTTTTGTGTGGTAGGCATTGCTACAGGGTATCCAAACTATTAGGTGTCTAAAAGAGTGAGAAGATGCCTGTTTGAGTGCCATCACAACATGTAGCCTTAATCTGTAGCTTTTTGTAACGCATATTAGGTTAATTTAAGACCCATGCATGTACGACGCTGCTAGCACATTTTTAGCTAACGAGCTAGCACATTAACCTCAACCAACTAGTTTCATACGCATGGGTAAAGTTAGTTACGGATAAGCATAGCTATGGGTAAGTAAAAATGCAGTAAAACTTGAACGACAAAGACTAACTCACGGAGGTTATGATGTTTGCAGTGATTAAAAGCGGAGGTAAGCAGTACCGCGTACAAGAAGGTGATGTGTTACGGCTCGAGCTACTCGAAACCAACCCCGGTGACATGGTGGAACTACCCGTCATGTTGCTCGGTGGCGAGACCGTCAAAGTGGGCAAACCTTTTGTAGAGGGTGCAACGGCCAAAGCCGAAGTTGTTAGCCAAGGTCGCGGCGATAAGATTGAGGTTTACAAGTTCAAAGCCAAAAGCAACTACCGCCGCCATATTGGTCACCGTCAGCACTATACCGAAGTTCGCATCACCGAAATTACAGGCTAGCTAAGCTAGCTTAGGTCAATATAAACTATTTAGGAGAACGTCATGGCACATAAAAAAGGCGTCGGCAGTTCTAAAAACGGACGTGACAGTGAATCCAAACGCTTAGGCGTTAAGCGCTTTGCTGGTGAGGTTGTCAGCGCAGGTAACATTTTAGTGCGTCAACGAGGCACTCGCTTTCGAGCTGGACCCAACGTGGGACAAGGCAAAGACTTTACCCTGTTTGCACTTAAAGACGGCAAAGTTGCATTTGAAAACAAAGGTAATAAAGGGCGCTATATCAGCATCGTGGCTGATAGTGCTAAGCCCACTGCCCAAGCTGCTGACTAACTCGAGCTGCTAACTAATGAAAGAGACTGCTTGAACCTCGAGCACGTCCTTAGGGTAGGTTTACAAGCTGGTTTTAAGACAGCCAAATTTTAAAACATCATGCAAATCTCATCAGTTAGGTTGATGAGATTTGTGTTGTATTGACCTGCTGTGTGTATTAGCAAATTTACTATGTAATGATACAGACGTGATATTTGGTGAAATCTCCTTGTTCTCCTTTTCTTAAACACACCATCACCCAGTCAGTAGTCTATAACAGTACCTTATGTAATTACTAATTGTATCACCAAGCTAATTTAGCTATAAAAATAATCTTAAAAATAAATTAAAAAAGTTGTTTTATATCGTTTTCGATTGATTCCTGTAGGAATCAACTCGAGTGGAACGAGTAGAATAGGAGGTAGACATGCCATTTCGAGACATTTTAGACATCACTGTTCAAGGGGGTAAAGGCGGCGATGGTGGCATGTCTTTTTTGCGTCTTAAATACATGCCCAAAGGTGGCCCTGCTGGCGGCCGCGGAGGTGATGGCGGTAGCGTTTACCTAGAAGCCATTGACGATGTCACCTCGCTCGATAGGCTCATCAGCAAGCGGCATTACAAAGCCAAAACAGGCGGTCAAGGTGAAGGGCGTAACAAAGCAGGAAGTAAAGGGGATGACCTGCGTATACAGGTGCCGGTAGGTACTGTTGCTTTTGATCTTGATACGGGGGATGTGCTCGCAGATTTTAACGAAGTTGGTGAGGAAGCCATTGTTGCAAAAGGCGGTCTAGGAGGGCGCGGCAACGCCTCGTTTGCAAACTCTACTAGGCAAGCACCTCGGTTTGCAGAATATGGCACGGCTGGCGAGAAACACCGCTTACGGCTCGAGCTGCGCAGTATTGCCGATGTCGGCTTTGTCGGCTATCCCAACGCTGGAAAATCCAGCTTGCTAGCCGCCCTTTCCAACGCCCAGCCGCAAGTTGCAGCTTATCCTTTTACCACCTTGAGTCCCAACTTAGGTGTTTTGGAACGTGATCTCAAGCGGCTCACCCTAGCTGACATTCCTGGCATTATTGACGGCGCAAGTGCCGGCAAAGGTCTGGGGTTTGAATTTTTGCGTCATATTTCTCGAACACGGTTGCTGATCTATGTAATTGACAGCACTGAAGATGTGTGGACAACGTTTCAAGCACTTCAAAAAGAACTCAAAACCTACGACCCCACGCTGTTACAACGTCCGGCGCTTATTGCACTCAATAAAATTGACCTTGTAACCACCGAGACTGTTGATGCCCATATTGATGCGCTACTGCCTTCAGGCCTAGCTGTCATAGCTATTTCTACCCAGAAAGATGTTGCTGCTAACAACCTAGACAGTCTGACAGGGGCTTTGTTTGCACTCGTTCCCAAGCGTCCTGAACGCCCTAAACTAACAACCAGTAAGCGCGTTGAGGTCAATCCCTTGCAGGTTGCGCAAGACGAGGCTGGCTGGCACGTTGTAGGCGGTGAGATTGAACAACTTGTCAACCGTTTTGATACAACCAATCCTGAAGCTGTCAGCTACTTACAACAACACTTCAACAGTTTAGGCATTTACAAAATGTTATCAAAAGCGGGTGCTCAAAATGGTGATGATGTGTTTATTGGTCATGCACAGTTTGAATACTTTGACGAAACACAACCTATTAGTACTGAATAGGTATAGAGGATAGCTAGATGAGGGGTGAGCACATAAGAATGCAGGCTAATGAATAGAGGATGAGCCTCAGCTAATCTTGAAGGTGTGAAAAACGAGACTAACGAGGCTCAAGAGAGCTTAACACTAGAAATTGGAAGCGTTATGAAGTTGGTTGATGA
>JBCCOX010000276.1:0-6640 GCA_039025155.1 Deinococcota bacterium
AAAGACCTGCCCACTTGCGTAGTCGGCAAAACGCCGCAAGCTGGCATCCCGCAAGGGGTTGGCACTGGCAATGGCAACAACGGTATCTGTACCCGTGGGTGCAGCCACAGTGAAACGATAATCTGCACCGCGTGGTGGAAAGTACTTGGTGTTCCCTGCACGCACAAAAATGTCGCGCCCACTGCTGTCAAAGCGATTCGGGAAAATGCGCTCAACCCGACCAAAACTGTTGATGCTGAACAGGTAAATATAAGCATCTATCGAAGGCCGCACGCTAATTTGTACGTCCTCACCAATCCAATACTGGCGGGCATTTGTACCCGAACGACCTTGGATGGTCACGTCTACATCAAAGCGGATGGGATCGGGTTGGTCAATAGGACGCACGATAATCGAACGTGAGCGTACGTCTTGGGCGTAGCTGATATTAACGAAGGTTGCCGCTACAAGTGCAAAAACTAAGCTGATGAACACAATTCGTAGTGACAAACGCCAACGTTGTAACGTGCTTATCTGCTTTGACCTGCAACCTGATAAAGATTGGTAATGCATGATGAATCCTCTCAAAAATGATTAACATGACGACAAGATGCGCGCGCATCATTAAGGTGAATTGAGAACTTATGTGAAGGAGATGCTCGAGCAGCCCGTACCGGAATACTTTAAGTTTAGCCAGATAAACGCGGCATCATGTGAAAAGGGCGCGGCAAAATGCTCACGCCCTAACCATGAAGTTCATGATTTGTTATAGATGTTTAGCTTAGCTTAGGAAACATCATCAAATGATCATAAATGTTGCTGTTGTGACTAGCGTAGTTGACGCTCCTGTTGAAACTCACGGAAGTTGAGTTGGAGTGCGCCACTGTCTGGCGTGGTCAGTGAAAACGAGCGATCAAACTCGAGCAAGTAGCTATACTGAACCCGCAGTGCGTCACTGCCAGCAAGGTTGGGCTCGAGTGTGGTATCCCAACGTAACAAGCCTTCGGGGCGTTCAACCCGCACATACAAAGCATCCTCACTTAAAGGGTCACTGGTGTCTAACAGTTCGATGTTGAGCGCGGCCTCATCGTCTGAAATGGGCAAGCGGTCATAAAGGCGCAACGGAACGCTCTGATCGCTAAAGTTTTCAATCGACAGGTCATACGCCAGTTCAATCACTTGGTTGCCACCGCGCACGTCATCATCGCGGTTGGTAAGGCGTCTGCCTGCCCGCAGTTGCGGGTCAGCGCCGAACCCCAAGGTGAAAGGCTGCCCGCGCGCAATCGTCATCAGTTCACTTTGACCAACAAAACGCCCGTCCAAATAGGCGCTTACGCTGCCTGCTAAAAAGGCGGTGTCGCTGTCGTTGGCAAGTTCAACCTCGCGGTAAATAAGCGGCGTGAGTACAGGCGTGGCGACAAAGTAAAACTCGCCAGTAAGCTCACTTTCTGCAATGCGCACCAGTTGCTGGTCGCGGCGGCTGGCGACGCTCACGGAGTTGTCTAACATGTAACTGAGCATGAGGTCTTGCTCGGGTTCGGGTGCTGGCTCATCTGCCAAATCACCATCGGTAGTGACTTCAAACAGCTCGAGCGCGTTGGCAGAGGTATTTAAGACAAAGCTCGAGTCCAAAGTATCACGCAAGTTGGTTGCTTGTCCTAAACGTGACTGTGCTTCTTGCTGGAGCATCATCATGGTGCCAAATTGGGAGGGTGCAGGTGACGGTGGTGCAACTTCAGAGGCTGCTTGCGTGCGTGCAATACCGTCAGCCTCAGCCTCATCATCAAAACCCGTAATACCTAAAACGATACTTGGCTCGAGCGGCAGCGTCCCCAAGACTTGATCTTGTGGTTGATTGCTTAATGCCACCTCAAACGGGCCAATCACTGGGCGAGAAGCACTCAAGGTAGGCGTGGCGGTAGACAAGGTGAGGTTGACGCCCGACCAGTCTTCACCGCTGAGTTGTTGGATGATGGCGTTGTACTCCACATTGACCAGACCTGTTTCACTGTCCGCCCGCATGTTATAGGCAGGTGTCCACGAGCTGTTAGTGACCAAATAACTGAGGAGGATGCGCACTGGTCCGGGTGTGCGCTTGTCAATAAACACCAGCGCCTCACGCGCAAGTTCGTTGCCCGGTTGTTCAGCACGCAGTTGTTCTAACTCGCGCAAGGTTCGCTCAATATCGTGGAGGATGTCTTGCTCTTGTTGCTCAAGGTTAAATTGTTGCTCAGACAAGGTTTGGCGTTGGTCAAAACTAAACAAAGTGAGGCGCTCGAGCACCTCAGCATCTAGCGCGCCGTTCACCATGTCGCTACTAGCGCGCCCGCTCACAAACTGGACGAGATCGTTTAAGTACTCGCTTTGCTCGCGGGTAAGGGCTTGTTCGTTGCGGTTGGCGGCAAGGTTGCGCTCGAGCGCCTGAATACTATCCTGCAATGCTGCAATGGCTTCGTCTGGCGCACGTTCAATCACTCGCTCGCGGTAGCGCACCGCGCGCACTTCTACGTCGTCTGGACTTTCAGCAAATAAACTGCCCGGCAACAGGGCGCTAGGTAGGTCACTTACAATAATTTCTTGTAAACCTGTACCTGCCTCGAGCACAATTTCCCGGCTGACTTGGGCTTGCCCTCGGTAAAGGGTGACGCTGACGACCTCACCCGGCAGGCTTAAGACATCATCGTTTGTAACTGTTGCCGCTTCTTGCGCAAAACTAAGCGTCATAAAGATGATGGCTAGAGCGACTAGAACACGAATATACCTGCGTTGACCGGTTGAGAACATATTGCCTCCTCGAGGGGTGTACCAAAACGACTCACATTATGCACGATTTTGGTTGAGTGTAACTGAACAAGCTGACTCGAGGCTGAATGGTTCCAGATACGTTCTTTTGATTGATGGCAATATCTGCGTGTCAGACAAGTATGGTGATGTTCTCCAAAATGCTGATAAAGCCTCTGAGGATGATGTCGACTAAATTACCAAAGATGTGCTGAGGCTTTTGAGGATGAAGTTTACGGAGACGACTGATAGCAGCAAACAACAAAAAACCCCACTGCAACGAGTGAGGTTTTATCACGCTTGATTGAGAGAAATTAGTCAGTCACAGCACCTTGCGACGCGCTCGAGACCAACTTGGCATACTTCGCCAATACCCCGCGCTTGTAACGTCCTTCAGGTGGTTGCCACGCCTCACGGCGTTTGGCCAGTTCAGCATCATCCACATGAAGTTGCAAGAGGCGTGCTTCGGCGTCAATCGTGATGCTGTCACCGTTTTCGACGAGTCCAATGGTGCCACCCACAAACGCTTCCGGAGCCACGTGTCCAACAACGAGCCCGTAACTCCCGCCTGAAAAACGCCCGTCGGTGATGAGCCCAACCGAATCTCCCAGGCCCTTACCAATAATCGCACTTGTTGGCGACAACATCTCGCGCATCCCCGGACCGCCCTTGGGGCCTTCGTAGCGAACCACGATGACATCACCTGCTTGCACGCGGTCTTCGATAATGGCGTCCATAGACTCTTCTTCGGAGTCAAAAACCTTTGCTGGCCCGGTCATCTTGGTACTTTTGAGGCCGCTAATTTTTGCTACCGCACCTTCTTCTGCCAAGTTGCCTTTCAGAATTGCTAAGTGCCCGTGTGGGTATTTAGGGTTGTTAATGGGCAAAACTACATCTTGACCTTCGGGCGGTGTGGCAGACACATGCGCCAAGTTTTCAGCAATAGTTTTGCCTGTCACCGTCATGCAGTCGCCGTGCAACAAACCTTGCTCTAAAAGCATTTTCATAATCAGCGGGATGCCACCAACTTGGTGCAAGTCCGTCGCCATGTACTTACCCGAAGGTTTCATGTCGGCAACGTGCGGTACGCGGTTACGAATGCGCTCAAAGTCATCGATAGTTAGGTCAATCTCTAACGTGTGCGCAATTGCCAGTAAGTGAAGCACAGCATTAGTTGACCCACCCACGGCCATAATCACACTGATAGCATTTTCAAACGACTTCTTGCTGATGATGTCTTTGGGGCGCAAGTCTTCTTCGATCATGCGCAAGAGCACGTCACCACTTTCAGCAGCGCTATCGTGCTTTTCGCGGTCTTCGGCAGCCATGGTAGATGAATACGGCAAACTCATCCCCATTGCCTCAAACGCGCTGGACATAGTGTTAGCGGTATACATGCCGCCACAGGAACCCTTACCGGGACAGGCGCGTTTTTCAATTTCGGTAAAGTCTTCTCTGGGCAGTTTCCCCGCATTAAACTCACCTACAGCTTCAAAGACAGACACCAAGTTAATATCTTGCCCTTTGTAAGTACCGGGTTTAATAGTCCCGCCGTACACAAAAATAGCTGGAATGTTAAGGCGGGCAATGGCAATCATGGCACCAGGCATGTTTTTGTCACAGCCGCCAATTGCAACTAGCCCGTCCATACTTTGACCACGGCAGACGGTCTCAATAGAATCCGCAATCACCTCGCGGCTTACCAGCGAGCACTTCATGCCTTCGGTACCCATCGAAATACCGTCGCTAATGGTGATGGTGCCAAACGTTTGGGGCATGCCACCACCACTTTTAACCGAGCCAAAGGCAGCCTCAGTAAGCTCGTTAAGGCCGTTGTTACACGGCGTCAGATTGCTGTGACCGTTGGCAATCGCCACAATTGGCTTACTAAAGTCGTCATCGTCAAAGCCAAC
The DNA here is from genome assembly GCA_039025155.1 of Deinococcota bacterium. GTDB lineage: Bacteria > Deinococcota > Deinococci > Deinococcales > Trueperaceae > JBCCBI01. The sequence continues at coordinate 4,674 of JBCCOX010000276.1, forward strand.
GGCGCGCATCATGGCGCGGTTGGGGGCGCGGTTATCCCCTTGAGTGATTTGATGGCTGTTCCAGTTGAGTTTGGGCTTGGTTAAGGTGTCGCTCATAGCTTCCTCCTCAAACACCTGATGTAGATAGGTTGTGTGGTTGTATTCCTGCAGAGGTTGATGGTAACAGGTTTTTGAGGTACTTGGGGGCATTGTTGAGACGTTGGGATGAGGTTTGGCTTAAAAAGTAGACAGTATGCAGCATGTGTAAGTTTGAGGTTGAATCCTTAACACAAAAAGCAAGCAGCCCACAGGCTGCTTAAGTGATCAACTATTGATAATCTTAGTATAATTATCGTGCGAACCAATCCAGAACCAAACAAGCGTATCACCTTTCTGAATTGCTAGAGCACGATGATTTTTGTTCACTCTGGCTGACCAATATCTGCCTTTGCCAACTTGTTTGAAGTGTAAAGACGGATGACGAGAATTTTGTTTCAGTAATTCAAACTGCCGATCCGCTTGAGACTGAACTTCAGGCTCTAACTTGTCATAGAGTTGCCAAAAGCTTTTTGGGGCACGGTGATTCAAAGTTCAGTAGTTTCACCATTTTCTAGAGCTTCTAAAGCAGCTTGGGCAAGGTAATCAAGTTTCCCAGCAGCAATGTCTTGCTCAAGCTCTTCATCCCAGCGATCTTGTAGACTTTGTTGCGTGCTAAACGTAGAAGCTCTTTGTAGTTCTTGTATCAAGGCATCTTTGATTGATAAGCTTGCTTCCATCTGAAAATGCGTGCCAAGAAAGTATGACTGAGCTACAGTGTTTAGATGTGGACTTGCAGTGTAGACATTTGAAATCTGGAATTTACTTTTTGGAGAAGCCACAATTACAATCTCCTTTCATAGTTTGATAAGTCTCGTTCTCCTCTAAGTTCTTTTCTCTGAATCCATCTTAAACCATCACTACGAGTAATTGTTGCTACGTCAATCGGACCACCACATCCTCTGATACCTATGGTTAATGTCTGTGCTGTGATAGTAGTTCTAATAAAAAAGATGGCCAAATCAACAACATCTTGTAGTGGCATAGCTGTTAGAGGAATTTGCATTTGTAAAGCTCTAAAATGAGGAAGGAGATCAGTAATCTGTTGCTCGGTTAGATTGGTCTTATGAAACAGAATCTCGAGCAATCGCTCATCATAACCCTGCACTAGTTTGTCCATGACCTCTCGCTGCCCACCCCAAGTAAACCCGAATAAACCTTCTTCCGAATTATGTTCTCGAGGCATAGGAGATCCTGGAATATCAATTTGGAAAACTCTACCGTAAGCAGCATTTTCGTCAAAGCCACCAATTACAAAAGCCATATCAGTCCCATTGTAATCTTGAGGTAATTCTCCTCTTTCGACTGCCTCATTCCACTGAGCTGTAAAAAACTCACTCAACTCATGTGCATACTGCTCGATGCTGAGTCGCTGTGTACCTGCAAGTTTCTCTTCAAATTCCGGCATAAAGCTTTGTGCTGTCCTCGAGCCAATTGTCGCTTGTCCGTAAGTAACAAAGCCAACGTGATTATGTTGCTCCATCCCGTCGTAAAGTGAAAGTACTTTGGTAACGTTATCAAAGTTAACGTTGATTGTTTCTTGACTGTAAGGTACAGACGCAGAAAGGGTAACACGGCTCTCAGCAGCTAAAACAATTCCTTCGGGTGACTTAATGGCAATACCTAAAGACATAAGTAAATTCTCCAGCGGGTATTTTTGCAAAAAATATTGAAGTATCCTACAAGGGTTAAGAATTTAACGTTAGCATTGAATCCTGTGTCATGGCAATGACTGTTAATAGGTTCACAAGCTGAGTACACGACAAATTTGAAATAAAGAGTTCTCCAGTCAGAATGTTTATTGGACAAATAAACAGCGAGGAGAACTCAGATGAAGCATACCGGATTGGTTAGAGCGTTGCGAGCTGTGGGGGTCAAGCTACCCCAACCAC
>JBCCOX010000277.1:0-6638 GCA_039025155.1 Deinococcota bacterium
GCAAGTAGCACAAGCCATTGCAGCTCAGCTCGAGGCAGTTGGCGTCACAGTGGACTTTGAAGTCCGCGAATACGGTGCTTACGTGGGTGATCTGTTTGCTGGCAACGCACCAGACTTGTTTTTGCTCGGTTGGGGTAACGCCGTGTTCGACGCTGATTTTATCCTCTACCCACTTACGCGCACAGACGGGCTGTTATCTTTCTACACCAATCCAGAGCTTGATCTATTACTTGACGAAGGCAGCACATCCGTGGATGTTAGCACGCGCCAGCAAGCCTACACAGAAGCTACAGCCTTACTTCAAGACGAAGCGCCGTTTATTTACCTCTACAAACAGCAAGATGCTTATGGCATTAGCGAAAGGCTGACTTGGACACCAAGAGCAGATGAATTTTTGTGGCTCTACAGTGCGTCTCTAGCAGAATAGAAGCTACTGCAAAAAAGTAGTCTGAAAAAGTTTCTACGTGAGGTTATAACTTGTGCCTCACGTAGTTTCATGTAGGCTGATGTTCCTCATAGAAGTTATTGCACGTGTGTATATGCATTCTTAACGCCACCTACTGGATAGTTTAGGTCATGTTACTGGGCATCGGGACTGTTTGAGTACCTTTCCAATTTGCACCAAGATAGATGTCCATAAGTGAAAACGTGTCTTGCTTAATGATAGCTTGATGAGACATGTGTGTTAAACTACATACAGAAGTTTCAAAGATTCAACAAATAGAGACTAAATTGAGTCTCAGCGTTTTGCTATTAGTCAAAAGTCAATGTCTTTTAGTCAAGAATCAATGTCTTTGTAAGCAAAATAGGTTTAAACATTTCCGAAGCGACGATACGTGCTGTATTTTTGGGCGCTAATAAGCACGTTGAGCAGTAGCGCAACCGGTCGGGAGACGTAACATGAACAACGGTATGAATCGCAGTTGCAAGATGGAAGTATGGGGCAATCTCCAGCTACCTCGTTTGGCACACATAAAGCGCATAGAAGACCTCAACACAAAGTTAATATTCGCTGCGTACAGTGAGCACCATCATGGTAGATAATCCTGTGTTAACTTCAACACCGTCAACCCAAAAGACGGATGGTGAGTCGGTGGCACTTCGGGCATCTATGTCAAGTAGTGCCTTGCAGCTTCTACTCAAGCGTTTGATAGCCAAGCTCGAGCCCACCCACTCAGACGAACCACCCAAAAGTTTTCACCATAACCATCCTGCACCGCAGGTTTTGTAAATCTCAAAAAGACGTTTTGAAAATGTGTTGAGCGGTTTTTGGACGTGTAAAGCAGCTTACGTGATGCATGGACTGAGTTTTGCACACTTGTAGCATCGTCACATCAACAAATATAGGACTTATGCAGTTGGTGTCTAAATTTGTGTGATGTAAGCGTTTCATCTACGCACCTAGAGCTCTGACGCTTGCGTCACTAAAGTAGTTCGACATCAAGTATGTAATCCTAAAATATGGCGATATCCGTAAACATTGAGCTGTAAACTGAGTTGGTTGTTACGGCTAACACTATATACAAATGGATTCTGACCGATGACGATCTTAACGCATAACCAGTTAAGACGCTTAGCAGAATCCGTTTTTTTTCTGCTGCTGCTAAGCTAAACCCTGTAAATGAGATAGCTGCACATCTACGCACACAAGTACAAAACATCGGTAAGGGCTTGCACCAGCTTATCTGGTTTGAGGCCGCGCTTTTTGAGGCTGAACCCGGGTGGAAAGCGGGTTGGCTCCACGTTGTAGGTTAGTTCGCGGACACCCTTAGCATCGTAGTCAACGGTGTCACCTGAAAAGGCAATTTGTACGTCTGTCATATGTTCTGTAATCGTCACAACTGCTTTTTTAAGCGCAAGTAAGCGCAGTTTAACAAGGGCAATAAACGCACTTACTTCGTCTGGCATGGGCCCGTAGCGGTGACGTAGCTCTTTGTGGAGCGCGCTGACATCAGACAGGGTTGTAGCTTCTGAAAGACGGCCGTAATAGCGAATGCGGGTGTCGTCATCAGCGATGTAACTGGGGCTCAAGCGGGCATCTAGGGAGAGGTCAATGGCAACTTTGGGAACATCTTGATGTTGCTCACCTTTAAGTTCGGCAATGGCTTCAGCTAACATTTCAGTATAGACCTCGAGCGACACCGCACTAATATGTCCGTGCTGCTCGGGGCCAAGTAGATTCCCAATGCCACGAATTTCCATATCTTTTTCAGCCAGTAAGTGCCCACTACCTAGGTCGTTTAATTCGGCAATGGCATAGAGCCGACGTTGGGCTTGCTCGGTGAGTTTACCGGGATAAAACATGTGTGCCCACGCTTCGGTTTGTCGCCGTCCGACCCGACCCCTAAGCTGGTAAAGTTGGGCTAGCCCCAAACGGTCTGCCCGCTCGATAATAAGCGTGTTAGCGCTGCCAATATCTAACCCAGATTCTACAATTGTTGTGGCTAGCAGCACATCAAACGCGCCTTCTTCAAAGCCAAGCATGACTTCCTCGAGCTCAATGGCGCTCATTTGCCCGTGGGCAACACCAACCCGCGCTTCGGGGACAAGCTTGTTTAAGAACAGCGTGCGTGTACCCATAGAGCCAATTCGGTCATGAATATAGAAAATTTTGCCACCGCGCTCGAGTTCAAACAACATAGCATCCCGAATAGCCCGCGGGTCGTAGGGTTGCAAGACGGTTTGAATGGGTTTGCGCCCACTGGGGGGGGTCATAATCTGTGAGACATCCCGCAACCCCACTAAGCTCATGTAAAGCGTGCGGGGAATAGGTGTTGCAGACAGCGACAAAATATCTAAGTTGGCTTTGAGGCCTTTCATGCGCTCTTTTTGCCCTACGCCAAAGCGATGCTCTTCATCAATAATTAAAAGCCCTAAATCTTTAAATTTAATGTTTTCGTTGAGCAATCTGTGAGTACCCACCACAATATCCAAGGTACCATCAGCTAGTTCTTTCATGATGGTACGGGCTTCTTTGTCGCTAGCAAAGCGCGACAACATGGCAACCCGCACGGGTAGTCCGGCAAATCGTGACTGAAAGGTCTCGAGGTGTTGCTTGGCAAGCACCGTTGTGGGTACTAACATGGCAACTTGCTTGCTGTTACCCACCGCGCGGTGGGCTGCCCGAATGGCAACCTCAGTTTTACCAAATCCCACGTCGCCAGAAATAAGCCTGTCCATAGGGATGGGCTTAGCCATGTCGGTTAAGGTGTTTTCTACAGCCTCAGCTTGGTCGTGGGTTAACTCAAAGGGGCAATTTTCCTCGATAAGCTCGTCCCAGTCGTCAACTGGTACAAGGGCAATGCCGCTGGCAACTTGGCGTTTGGCATAGGTTTTGATAAGTTCAGCCGCAAGCGCTTGGGCGTTAACGCGGGCGCGCTCACGGGCCCGTGACCATTCATTTGTTCCTAAGGTGGATAGTCGGGGTGGGTCGTCACTGGTTCCGGGGTGGCGGCGCAAAAGGGGTAATTGCTCAACGGGTAAATAAATTTTGCCTTCGCCGGCATATTGCAAAATAAGGTAATCACGGGTGACGCCAACCACCTGACGCGGCTCGAGCCCCATAAATTTACCGATGCCGTGATCTGGATGGACCAAGTAATCCCCAATGGTGAGCGCGCTAGCGTCATTGACCGCGTGACCGGGTAAGCGTTTGAGTTTGCGGGTCCCTTGGTAGCCGTAGAGCAAGTCTTCGGTAAGGACAATGTCACCTGTGGTGGGGTTATGGTAGCCGCCACTGGCTGCGTTGCCTACAATCAAGCTGACTTCACCGGGGCGGTGGGCAAGCTTGCTATGCCAAGCTGTCTCGAGCTGATCGAGCACGCGCTCACGCAAGTAGCGGCCAGTGCGTTCAAACTTCAGCAAAATAGACACGCTGTAGCCGTCTTGGAGCCACATTTCAACATCGGCTGCAAATTCAGTAAGCTTGGCCCGGTAGTAGCTGAGGGGCTCGAGGGGACTCTCGAGCGTATCAAGTTCAAGCTCATCGCGCCCAAACGAGACAAGCTCCCGACTGGCAAGGTGTTTCCACAACCAGTGCGCAGCGGCCTCATTACCCAGTTCGCCGTTCATGAGTTCGCCGCTATCCAGCAAAATCTGTCCGGGTAGGTGCTCTAACACGCGGCTTGTCCAGAGCTGCTCGCCATCCTCAACACCTAGCTCAGCCGTGGCAAGCGGCTGCACCTTGTAGTTATCACGTGCGTCACCTTGGCGGGTGAGGGTGTCCAGTTCATCGCCAAAAAACTCGAGCTTGAGGCTATCTTCTTCGTCGTCTTCATCAAAATAAAGGGTGATGGTATCCCCGCGAACAATAAACCCCGGCCAAGCGTCGCGTTCATAGCCAAAGGTCACTAAAGTATCGAGCAGGTCGTCACGGCCGTAGCGTTCACCGCGCGTAAGTAGCAAGCTGTAGCCCTCAGGATTATCTGGAAAATTAGTGAGCGCGTGGGCGACATCAACCACTATGTGAGGATGTTTATCTGCCCAAGTTGTTAACTCTGGGTTGATGCTAACAGATGTACCAAACGCTTGTAACTTGCTAAATTGCTCGAGCCGTTCAGAGGTTGTAAGTAGTACCACTGGCCCCGCATGTTGGGCAAAATAAGCAAGCCTGCCTATTGTTGGCAACCCTAAAATACGCCCTGATGTTGCAGGCAAGGTGAGCGAAGAAGGTACTGGCGCTGCTGCTGAGGTTGGTGCTGAGGTTGAGGTTGGTGCTGAGGTTACATCTGTCACAGTGATAATCCTAAGTATAAATCAAATAAGAAATAGCTTGGTAAAATTACAATCTTTATAAGTATAGGGTGTTGTTGTGAGTCCTAGAGACACTGACTAAAGATACTGCCCAAGGTGTTATTTTAAAGGGCTTTGCTAGCTGTGTTTGCATTCTTGCTTGCTTTAAGCGCACGTGTCTTCATTCAGCGGTAACCTCGAGCGCAAGTGCGTAAGCGTCGTTGCGTGGCACACCTAGCGCTACCAGCGCTTTACGGATGTCTCTGGCAGTTAATCCTTGGTCAGCAAGAACACTTGCTTGCTCACGAATATCTAGGTCTGTAGGTGCATCACTCGCCTCAGCAGGTGCAAGCACAATGACACATTCACCTTTAGGTGTCTCAGCTTGAAAGGTGTTGACCAAACTGGCTAAGTTGCCACGGTAAGTTGTCTCAAAGCGTTTAGAAATTTCTCTGCTAACACTAGCTGCGCGCTCAGGGCCACAGATGTTAGCGAGGTCTTGCAGGGTTGCCAGCAAGCGCGTTGGGGCTTCATACAAGGCCGTAGTTACAGGCGATTGGCAGATGATGTCTAACCGTTCACGGCGTGGCTTGCCTTTGCGGGGTAAAAAACCTTCAAACAAAAAACGCCCTAACGGTAAACCCGACAGCACAAGCGCAGGTACAAAGGCTGTTGCACCGGGCAGTACCAACACGTCGTCACCTCGAGCTAGGGCGATGTTCACAAGCTCCACGCCGGGGTCAGAGATACCCGGTGACCCCGCGTCGCTAATATAAGCAAGCGATTCGTAACGCTCGAGCACTCTTGGCGCGCGCGCGTGCATAGTGTGGGCATCTAAGCGCTCGAGCGGCTTGTGAATGCCAAAGTGAGTCAGTAACTTGCTCGAGTGCCGGGTGTCTTCAGCGGCAATTGCCTCAACCTCTCGCAAACAGCTTAGTGCCCGCAAGGTGATGTCATCTAGGTTGCCAATGGGCGTTGGGACAAGGGTGAGCTGGGTCATGCAGAGTAATGATATAGAAAATTTAGGAGCGCCAGACGTGCATTCTTAGCTACATCTTCAGGGAATATCAGGTTAAGCAGCCGTGGGAACACCCTGCGGTTTGAGCGCAACTTTAGCGCGTTTGCGAACGTTGCGCGTAAGCGCAGAACGCAACTTAGCACGGATAAGTTCAGCTTCGCCAACAGTTACAGTAACAACTGTACCTTCAGGTAAGCTGACACCTTCTGCCAAGATAATTTTGCCGTTTTGAACAAGTCCTTTGTAAGCGCGCATGGGCGAGTCCCCTCGGATATGCTTCAAAGGTAGTGTACCGCAAAGCCGAGCCACACAACCCAACAAAGCCAACACCAACTTCGTGTTAGATATGCCCTTGTGATGTTAGATATACCCTCGTGGGATATTGGTGTACACTAAAGACACGACTTTAGCCCCTCGGCACTAGGTTGTTATCTAGTCACCGAGATGTATCATCTCATACCTTTGTTTTATGGATACATCCCTTTGTTTTATGGATACATCTTAGCGCAACACATGGAAGGTACTCTACATGTCTGTAAGCCCTGCAACGCCTGAACGTGCTAATCGTTCAACACCCGATAAACCAGTCAGTGACACAGCAGTATCAGATAGCTCAGCAGCATCCCCAGATGCGCCCGACACCTTAGCGTCTGCACCAGTTCATAGAGCCGATGCCGACACAGCAGGGTTTGCAATTCATGAAGAAGAAAAAGTGAAGATTATCAACCGCTTGCGCCGACTCGAGGGGCAAGTGCGCGGACTCCAGCGCATGGTTGAAGAAGAGCGTTCCTGTAAAGACGTGCTCACCTTGTTAGCAGGTGTGCGCAGTGCGCTCAACGCAACAGCAGATCGCATTTTGGTCAATTACCTTGAACATTGCCAAACGGAA
>JBCCOX010000278.1:0-6636 GCA_039025155.1 Deinococcota bacterium
CTGTGAACGCAGAAAAGCTAGTGATCTAAGTCGAGCAGGCTCCATGCGCCCTATCAAGTTTCTACTTATGACCGCTGCGGCTGCCAATCTCGATCCCGATTAAATACTCTGTAAACCTCCTCTGCTGGAATTAGCCCAAAAGGGTATCACAATATCCCTGTACTGACGTGGGTTAGTTTCTTAAGGAATTGACTCGAAAAGGCATCATCCTCTTCATTGCTTAGGCGAGATACTCGTAGAAGTCGCGTTATAGCGTTAGCCGTAAGTATGGAGCTAGCTCCATACTTACCGAGCAGCGCGAGTACCAATCAACCAATTCAGTTTATAGCTCAATGTTTACGGATGTCGCTATAGTGCACATAGGCATGCAAGGCACACTACGACATGATAAGCGAAGTGTGGTAGAGTTTTAGGTATGACTAAAAATAAAATTTACTCCATGCTCAAGCTGAGTTTACACTATGAACCACCATGCGTTGTACACCATCCTTTGGAAATAACCTGTCCTGATCATTAGGTGATCGTAAGACAGGTTGACGTTGACCCCAGCTATCTCGGACCTAGGGAGTACAAGATATGAGTGCGGATTTGACAGGAAAAATAGGACTCGTCTTAACTTGGGAAGTCGATAATCAGACAAGATTTTGGAGCTTCTATCAGCAAGGTATTGCTTCTTTCCTTACAACAATGCACAAAAATGGTGAGCTTTCACTAGCTTTACCTTATGAACATAAACCACTGCGGCGATCTGATACTCCATCAAGCGCGTGGACAAACTGCTTAATACTTCTTTTTAAGGATGAGGGAACCATACACAAATACAGTACAGATATTGTTTCTTGTGCACGTTCAGGTGATCTTGCACCTTATTTTCGAGCAGCAGATTTAATGCGAGTTCAACAAAGTATCAACATGGTTTATGCAGCCCGTAACGGCTTGACTCGTGAACGCAGGTTAATTCAAGGGATTGAATACGTATTTTCTAAGCCCGAATGCCGCGAAGAATACTATCGAGATCAATACGTCTGGTCTGGACCCGTCATGCGTGAACTCCATAGCAAAGATTATTTAAGTCGATTTTTAGGGTTTGAAATACATAAGCGGCTTGACGGATCTCCGTTAATGCCAAAGTGGGATGTATTGCATATTTTTGGTGCTACAAGCTGGCAATGGTTCAAGGCTATTCCCACATTTCGCCCAACTTGGAATCGGCATGCAAAAAACATTTGGGGTGAAGGGATGACATTTAAGCAAAGACTTGCTGAGTGGGATGACATGAGAACTATTGTTAAAGGACCTGCTAAGCAAAAACACAATCTCACGTTGCAAGTCTCTTCTCAAAATCTAAACCTTTTTCTCTGATCTATAGACTGTATTGCGATGCTTCCCAAAGCTAACACAGCCTGAAGATGATTGCTCTAAATGACAGTGATTATATACCTGACCAAAGTACAGATATAAGCCTAGTGACCTCTTAGAGAAGTCCTACTAACTAGCAAGAAACAGTGGTTTGAGACATATCTAAAATTTTAATTAGCAAGGAGGAAAATAGATCCATGCAACGTATTGACCATGTCATTGTGAAGGTTGATGACTTACATAACGGCGTAGAGGAGTTTATCAATGCAGGATTTTCTGTATTTTATGGGACTAAAAAAGAAAAGGCCTATAATGCGCTCATCTACCTACAGGATAATAGTTTTATTGAGCTGCTCGACACCAACGTCATCCCCCGTTTTGGTAGGGTTTTGACAAAATTAGGTATCCTGCGTGTTCTGAGTCCTACATTCAACCGCGTTGGTAATTTTTATTTTAAAGAGGGACCCCTGCTGGATTATCCAGTGTACAGCTCTGATATTGAGGCAAGTTACGCACATGTTCGTGATCAAAGTGGGAAAATTTTGAATGCTGGCAAGCGTAAAAAGCCAAATGGCACAGTGGTTCAGTGGCGTTCCTTCATGCCCAAAGACCTCAATCTACCGTTTGTCATGACAGACTACACACCTGAAAAGATATCAGCTGATGAAACAAATGTACACCCTAACGGTATTACCGGCTTACACACCCTTGAAATAGCATTCACAGGTGAAACAGCCGCTTTTAGAGCCAAGCTCATGAACTTCTACCAGGTGGATGAGACACGAGTCACAGATGAAGGTAATCGTTTTTACATCACAACTGACAATGCAACCCTTGTTTACCAACAAGCTAATCACCATAAAATTATGTCTGCTGCTCTGAGACCTAGGGTTCCAGCGCTCGACAACATGCTTGGCAAATACAGTCTAGCTACTGCAGATTAAGTACCCATAAGACAATAGCTATAAGCATCAGGTAAAGCAAACAAACTCTGTGTTGACAATAACAATCGAGTAAAAACTTGTACTCGTTAAGTGTTCCCCTAAATCACACAGCAACTTTGTTTTACAAGCTACTCATGGAGGAAAACATGGAACAGTTAGACATCAAAATGTATAAATTAAAGGTTTTCAAAGGCAAAGAGGGCATCGCAAATGAATGGCTTGATTTTTTAAACAAAAATCGCGATGAAGGTACAAAGACAATCAAAAACGAGAAAATATACTTGGAAACATATTTCAAATCAACAGATATGGATGTTATGTATGTCTACCTTTTTGTTGCAGGTAAGGACATTGAATACGCAAATTCAGTGGCAAGGCAAAGTCAAAGCTTAGTTGACGTAAAGCATTTTGAATACATGTCTGAATGCATTGACAAAGATGAAAGTGACGTACTGGATAGTTCTTTGTACCTCAACAACCTTGAAGGCTATCTTTAGCTTGGGTTGTGTAACTTGGAGTTGGCTCAAAAACTCAGACAAAACACTTCATAAATCTGCCGAATCAGTGACTGGGTTAGAAAAAGGGACGCGCAGCTGCGTGGACTACATTGTACCTCGAGTGGTAACAATCGCTGACACATCAAACCCCAATTAATTCATCGGGTTACAAGCATGCAAAGCAGATTACGACATTACTTAGCCAAGCATGGTAAATTTTAGGCATGACTAAAACTCCGATTCGTCATAACTTAACCCGAGAGAAAAAAATATGAAAGAACAACGCGCCTTCTATACCATCTTGATAGGTCAACTTATTTCGGTTATTGGCTCAGGGATGACACGCTTTGGACTTAGTGTATGGGTTTTTGAAGCCACTGGCTCAGCAACAGCGTTTACAACCCTCATCTTTTTTGCAGTTGTGCCTTTGGCACTAGGTGCACTGATTGCAGGGCCGCTCGTAGACCGCTGGAACCGCCGCTGGGTGATGATTGGGGGTAATGTGATTGCCTCACTCAGCACGCTTGTGGTGATTGGCTTGTTTTATGGGGGTGTGCTCGAGCCTTGGCATCTTTACATCACCTTGAGCATTAACGGCCTCGCTAACGCATTTATTATCCCTGCGTTTGAAGCTAGCGTGCCTTTGCTTGTTGCCAAAGACGACCTAGGGCGTGCGTCTGGGCTCACACAACTTGTCTCAGCTCTTGATCCTCACCAGCTCTAGCGGGTGTGCTGGTAACCTCGTTTGGTCTAGGTGCGGTCTTTATTACTGATGTTGCCACATTTAGTGTAGGTGTGGTGAGTTTGCTGATCGCCAGCATTCCACAACCTCAACCTACTCAAGAAGAACATGTGTCGTTTTTGGATGACCTTCGCTACGGTATGCGGTACATCTGGCAGCGTCCACCCTTTATCATCCTCATTTCACTACTTTCGTTGTTTATGTTTTTTCAAGGCATTGCCTACGCCCTAACTGGACCGTTAGTGCTTAGTTTTGCTGACGCACAAGCACTGGGCTGGAGCTATATGGGCTTTGGACTAGGTGCATTAGTTGGTGGCGGATTACTCGGTGTATGGGGCGGACCAAAACGGCGCATGAACGGTATCATCGCAGGGCTTTTTACGGTAAGTGTGGGATGTTTCATCACCAGCTTACGCCCCAACGCCTTACTCATTGCCTTAGGGTTGTTGATTTTTGGTCTAGGGTTCATTTTTATGATTGGGCTTAACCGCGTGATTTATCAAGTTAAAGCTGCACCTGAGGTGCTTGGGCGCATCTTTTCACTCAGGGTCATGCTGGGCGTCAGTATGCAATCAGTGGGTATTCTTGTTGCAGGACCGTTAGTTATGCGCGTATTTCAACCCTTTTTGTCTGGCGAAAGCGCGTTAGCAGGTCAATTAGGACAGATTGTTGGCATAGATGAAGGGCGTGGTGCCGCACTTATGTATCTAATTTTGGCGGGAGTATCTTGGCTTATTGGCTGTTTAGCGTTAGTACCTAAAGTGAGGAAGCTCGAGGACGATCTACCTGATTACGTTAACACCGACTAAAGAGAATTTCCACAGTACCTTTGCTTAGCTTTGCTGTCCTTAACGTCTAACTTTTTCCGATAACGCAACCATCGCCGTACGTAAGGTCGTTGGGTCTGTCACTGGATTCAAAAATGTAATGCGCACGCTAACAGACCGCATATCATCTTCCACAACAACAGCTGCCAAAACATCAAACCCAAACTGGTCTAGGTTAAGCATTTTTGCGTTACTAACATTGCTAAGGTCAACACGTGACTTGCCAAATACCCGCACGTAGTCACACAACGCATCACGGTGATCCTCATTCATATGCGTGATGGCACCTTCAGCAACTTCAATCAAGGGGTCGGGGCGTGCTGCCCGGTAATCTTCCGCAGTTGCCCAGCCCATGCGCCCAAAACCAGCAATGTAATAAAGTTTCTCTGGCACAAAGCGGTAAAACGCAAAATCTGTAAAGTTAACGTAGACCTCAGCTTGGGGATGTTTGGCTATAAACGCAGCTTGGTAAGTAGCTTTGTCTGGCTCGAGCATCACCCTGCCCAATAGTGACAAACGCGGTTCTGCTAGTGGATCAGCTAGCCCAAGTTGATCATGGATGAATAGCGAGGCTTGGGCCTGAGCCGTAGCCTCTTCCAAGGCCATGTTTTGCGTGTGCTGCGCCAATTGACTGAGGAGCATGATAACATCGCCATCATCAGTAACAGCGTAAGCAACCGTTGAACTGTAGGGGTAGCCTTCCGGTGTGATAGTTGCCAGAACAACGTGAGATTCGCGGGCGAGTAGCGTGCGGGCGGCTTCAGCAAAGGATGGGTACATAAAACTCCTTTAAACTCAGCAATCTAAAAGCCTATCTAAAAATATACACGAAAAACTAGCAACCCAAAATAAACATAAAATGCTGTTCATCACGTTAGTGATGTCACAAATCTGAGACTATCTAATAGTGCATAACCACATTTAAAAGAATAAATGAGGTCAAACTAAACGAACATTCACCCTGTTAAAAACGGTGGTTTTCTACGAGGAAATAAATCGGCTTGACAAGCTATCATTTTATCGCGTAACATTCACTATGCGTAACGAACGTTACATCTATTAATTCTTTGTCTTTGTTTTCTAGGTGATGTTTACTATGACTACTCCTGTCACCACTTTCGGTAGTCCTCTCTATCATGAGAGGAAACATATGCTCGAGCTACCTTCTGCCACCCTCCACTACCGCGACCTTGGACCCACCGACGCTCCACCTATTGTCTTTATCCACGGACTCATGGTAAACGGACTTCTATGGCGTCACATTGTGCCTAACCTGTTAGCTAACTTCCGCTGTATCTTGCCAGATTTACCTTTGGGGGGTCATAGCTTACCCATGCCACAAGACGCTGATATGTCACCTTTGGGCCTTGCCAAGTTGATTGTTGAAGTGATTGAGAAACTCGAGCTAGGTCCAGTAATCCTAGTTGGTAACGATACTGGCGGCGCACTTTGTCAACTAGTTGCTGCTCACCATCCAGAGCATATTCGCGCACTTGTGCTCACCAATTGCGATGCCTTTGAAAGTTTTTACCCAGCGCCACTGCGCCCTTTACAGGCTGCTGCGCACATTCCGGGCTTTGGTACATTTCTTGCACACATCTTGCGGCCCACACGCACCAAGCGCTTACTGGTGAGGTTGGTATCGAAGCGTCAGTACACACAGGAAGAACTCGAGGCCTACCTCAATGATTTTGTGGTGAATCCAGCCATCCAGCACGACACAATACGCTGGTTGCGCGGTATTTCGCATCGTTACACGCTCGAGGCGGCCACGCATTTTCCCAACTTTCGCAAACCTACACTACTTGTTTGGAGTGAAGACGACTGGCTTTTCTCTATGCGCAACGCCAAGCGCTTAGCCAATGCTTTTCCACAGGCACAACTTGTCCCCATTCGTGGTGCGTGGGCGTTTGTCCCAGAAGACACACCTGAAACTTTCTTGAGCGCACTACAACCATTTTTGGCATCGCTGTAAACCACGTCATCTCATACAGATGCCAACTGAACACTACCTAAACTTTGGCGTGTTTATCCTGTTTCCAGC
Organism: Deinococcota bacterium; assembly: GCA_039025155.1. Lineage (GTDB taxonomy): Bacteria > Deinococcota > Deinococci > Deinococcales > Trueperaceae > JBCCBI01. The sequence goes on from JBCCOX010000278.1 coordinate 6,414, forward strand.
GAAATCCATCTCTTTTTTACGCAAAAGATTGTCTTATACGAAATCCGCTTATATACCGAATAATGCCTAAAGGCATCCAATATGTCCAGCGCGGATTTCGTAGCTTATCTTACCTGCTCTGGCAGGGGTTGATCCCTTCGGGAATCAACCGGATTTAGTATTATTAACACTCGGACTCCCTCGGGTTAATTCCTGCAGGAATCGACCGGAAACGGAATCAAAC
>JBCCOX010000279.1:0-6633 GCA_039025155.1 Deinococcota bacterium
CCCGGCACGACCAACGCAGATTTTAGCTTTGTGGAAGCCTACGCCCAGTGGGCGCTCGAGGGCGCACCGATTGATCCTTAAAGTCATGCCCATTAGCTTCAACAGTTGATTTCTCTTCAACTTCAGTAACGCATCAACGCCGCTCTAGCATTACCCTCCAGAGCGGCGTTGTTTTGTTTGCAGTGATAGATAGTGACTCTTCGATTTTTTAGGTTTTTGTAGAGGCTACCTCCAACTCATATCAACCTTACAAACTGATGACGCCAACGTCACTAACATCAACAGTGCTAGCAACTTCAAACGAGAGTCATTATTGAGGATGCACTTGTACTAGCTTGATACCGCGCGAGGCTGCCTCACCAAGCGAATCCACTTGATAGCATTAAACCCACTTATAGCAGCACAACCAAGCGCACCCCAAATGCCCCAAACGTTAATCAATACCACCTTGACAAGGTAATAGCGCCCGCCCGCCGTTGCATTGTCCATCGCGTTGGGAAATAGCAGCATCGCCAGCCCAATGATGCCAAAAACGATAGTGAACGCAGCGTACTCAAACAAATCTGAAGCGTATTTATCGTCTTGAGCTGATGTGGCTCGAGCATCTCGGTCAGCGTCAGTATTGATTGATGAAGGCATAAACGTCCTTTCGCTAACCTCAGCACAGGTTAAGTCCGAGGTCTTATCATTTCATCAATCACGCTAGCAAATACCCCTGAGACCGTCTTAGTGAACGCAAGTTTTAGAGCTTAAACTGACCGTTCTCCTGAAACACTTCACCATCCAGATAAATGGCCCCACCTTGACGCAAGTCGCAGATCATATCCCAGTGAATCGCAGACTCATTTACACCGCCTGTCTCTTTGTACGACTGCCCTAGGGCAAGGTGGACTGTACCGCCAATTTTTTCATCGTAGAGGATGGACTTGGTAGGAATTTGAATATTATAGTTCGTGCCAATGCCTAGCTCACCTAAAAAGCGCGCGCCATCGTCACTATTCAGTTGCGCTTGTAAGAGGTCATCACCTTTAGCAGCAACAGCTTCAACCGCTTTGCCGTCTTTGAACGTGACGCGAATATCATCTACCTCAACACCGTTCACCGCACTTGGCACGCCGTAGGTGATGTGTCCGTTGGCACTGTCTTCTACTGGCCCGGTGAAAACCTCACCACTTGGCATATTGTGGTGACCGTCGCTGTTAATCCAACCGCGTCCGGCCACGTTTAGGGTTAAATCGGTTCCCTCAGCAACAATGCGTACCTCACTCGCCTCACTAAGTCGTTCAATAAGCTGCGCTTGAAAGCTGTGCAGTTCTTGCCACTTGGCCACGGGGTCATCTTCAAACAAATACATCGCGCCATAGACAAACTGCTCGTAGTCGTCTAGGCTCATGCCGGCATCTTGAGCGCTGGCATCTGTCGGGTACAGCGTACCGACCCATTTGGTCTGAAGGCGCAAGTTTTGCACGTCGCGCTGGCGTTTGGCAAGGCGGGATAGGGTTTTTTTGTTGGCATGCTGCAACATGCGGTTATTTGTACCGCCACGCACCCGAATCCACGCATCAACTTGCTTAATTTCGTTCAGTTCAAACGTGGGTTCGCTCTCCAAGTAACGGTCACTGACAAGCTCGAGCACATCCAGCGCCATTTCAGGATAAGCCAAATGCAACACAGGTTGAGCGTCTGCTTTTAAAACCTCACGTGTAAGGGCCCTCGCCATCGGCAATGCGCCGGTATCTAAGTTGAGGCTAACGGTTTCACCTTGCTTAACTTCTGTACAGTACTCGATGAGCAACTTTGCGTACTTTTCATGCATGGAATGAATCATGGTGGCAGTTTAGCATGTACCCATAAGCCTCAAAAACCTTGATGTATAGCGTTCCCACGAGTAACTGCCCCAGGCAGTTGCGCGTGCGACCTAGGGGAGTAGAAATAGACCCACTCAGTGTGGGGAAACTAATCCTGGAACTGCTAGTACTAGCAAACTTGAGTCACACGTTTATCCTCACATAATTACTTTAGACTGATGCTATGACCAAACCAATTCTTGTTTTGCTTGCCCTCATCACAGGTTTATCAACAAGTTTTGCACAGACCTGGCCCGTACCTGCCGAGCGTGTCTGGGCTGTTTTAAATGACGACTGGAACAGTGATGGCGAGTTTGATAAAGCCGTCCTACTCGTTACCGAAGATGACCCCAGCAGCGTTGATTTGCAGATGTATCTTTCAGGTGAGGATGGACTTACACTCGTGAGTGAAGCCGTCGCCATAGGCTGGCGAGGTTTGTTTTGGGGCGCGCAACCGACGCTCGAGACAACAGTCAACAACTCCATTCAACTTGTGACCGAAAATGAATCTTTTGGCCGCAACCGCTGGAATCAGGTGCTCACCATTAGCTACAGAGACGAAACATTTATCGTCGCAGGCTATACCTACAGCGCCAGAGACACGCTTGACCTTGACTACAGCTTTTCCTGCGACCTCAACTTATTAACTGGCGAAGGTATTAAAAACGGCGAGCCTTTTAGCGTTGAGCCGCAGCGCACGGCTTTAGAAAACTGGCCGTCTAGTTACGACGCTGACACCACGCCAGCAGCGTGTCGTGAAAACTAACACCAAAAACATCATCGTCAGAAACATCATCGAAAAACTACCAACGGGTGATGATGCCATTTAAGCTGGTGATGCTTGTGGGTAGTGTCTGTGGGTTGATAACCACCAAGTTAGACGCATTCAACGTCACTTCACGAAGTCTCATGGGATTTGTATCAACATCCAGAATGGTCACGGTTGACTGAGGCAGGCTGTCACTGCCAATAAGCTGACGTGCGCCGATGCCCCCTGAATGGAGTAACTTGAGGTCGCCCCACTGAGCCGGATAGTAGGCAGCGTGATGTCCACTGATATAGAGGTCGATGCCCGCTTGCTCGAGCCATGTTGCCAACGCCTGCCCCTGCGAAAGCACCTCGCCGGGGCTGTTCTTTGCCTCTGAAACAGCAAACAGCGGCAAGTGACCCAGTAAAATTCTAGCTGAGGCAGTCTGCGCTTCTGGGCGGGCCAGTTCAGCCGCAAGCCACGCCAGTTGCCCCTCGGTAATGGTTGCCGAAGATGCGTCCCAAACAGCTATAAACACATCACCTACCAGTAAACTTGTTTGAAATGGCAAGTCGTCATCATTTAAGTAAACAAGGGACGTTGGTACAGCCTGCCAGTAATCCCGAGCGGCACGACGTTCCCTAGCAAAGCTGTAAGAACCATCTGACAAATGTTGGCTCGAGCCGTCATGGTTGCCCATCGCCACAATCACAGGAATATTTACCGCCGCAAGTGACGCACGCACGCGTTCATCAAAGACCCGCCACATCTCAGCAAAGCGCGCCTCAGGTAGGCTCGTGCTTTGCCCTGCAATCACATCCCCAGCAGATAAAAGTGCATCCGGCTGCCAAACGGTTTGGGTAAGGCGGATGATGGTGTCAACTCGAGCGTCGTAGTCAAGCGACCCGTAAGGACCGTTAAAGTCACTTAGCACCACAAAGCGCACATCACCTCTAGGTGGACTAACGACCCCAGATTGCGCCGAGCTTGGTGATGCTCCTGATGCGAGTATCAATAACATCAGCACGTAGTTGCATATTTTGGTCACTACCTTGTTTATCAAACCTAGGTTCATTAAACCTAGCCTAGCTCGAGCCACAGTTTAGCTACTACCAGCAAGCAAGCCTGACACAAATAACTTGGTAAACTGAGGCCGTGATGAAACTGTGAGCCCTAAACGCCGCCCTAGACGTGCAGCTTCCAAACCATCTCAAACGAGTAGCCCGGACGGCGCTGTCCGCCTGCAAAAAGCGCTTTCTGCTGCCGGCATCGCTAGCCGCCGCAAAGCTGAAGTGCTGATTCAGCAAGGGCGTGTCCTGGTGAACGGCGAACGTGCTAGCTTAGGCATGAAAGTCTTGCCAAGTGATGCCATTTTGGTTGATAGCCACCCCGTCATGCGAGACGTTGCTCAAGTGAGTTATGCGCTTTACAAACCTGTAGGCGTACTCAGCAGTGTAGGTGATGATCGCGGTAGACCCACGGTAATGGAGCTTGTACCACCTACCAAGGGCTTACACCCGGTCGGACGCTTAGATTTAGACTCTGCAGGCTTACTGATTATGACGAACGATGGCGACCTCACCATGCGGCTTAGCCACCCGCGTTACCAGCACGAAAAAACCTACCGCGTCACCTGCAGACAAGGACGTGTTCCGGTGGGCGTACTCAGGCAGCTCGAGCGTGGCATTGAGCTAGACGACGGACCCGCCAACGCCAAACACGCCCGCCCAACAAGCAAAGGCTGCGTGCTGGTACTGACCGAAGGCCGCAACCGTCAAGTTCGCCGCATGATGGCAGCACTTGGCTTTGATGTCACTGAGCTTTTGCGTACCCATATTGACAAGCTCGCCCTCGGTAACTTGCGACCGGGTGAGTGCCGGGAACTTACACAGGCTGATTTTATTAAGCTGGGGTACAACAAATAAATTGCAGAGATTTTTATGCGTTTTGCCTCCGATGATTTTTCGGTTTCATATGCTAAACTAAGTTGACTAAGTCATTTATAATGAGGAGTCAATATCATGGCAACAACAGTCAATGTACATGAAGCCAAAACACATCTTTCTCGCCTGCTCGAGCGAGTAAAAAATGGTGAAGAAATAATCTTGGCAAAAGGTGGCGTTCCTTATGCCCGACTTATTCCCTTGGCTAAACCAGAACGCGAGCTTGGCTTTGTTAACGGCACTGTACCTGAGGACTTCTTTGAACCTTTACCTCAAGATGAACTCGAGCAGTGGCAGTAACAGTTTTACTAGACACACACGCCCTGCTATGGAGCCTTTTAGAACCAGATAAACTTAGCAGCACTGCCCTAGCTACAATTAAAGACCCTCAAACAGTTCTTTTAGTAAGCAGCACTAGTGCTTGGGAGCTGAGTATTAAACACAAGTTAGGTAAGCTAGCGAGTGCTAGCAGCGTACTCAACAACTTTTCGGGACATCTCGAGCGCTTGCAAGCAAACACGCTCTCTATCACACCAGACCATGCACTTGTAGCTGGTGCTTTACCTTTACACCACCGCGATCCTTTTGACCGGATGCTCATTGCTCAGGCACAATTTGAAGATATTCCCATCATTACAAACGATAAAGCATTTTCTACTTACGAGGTTAAGCTGTTGTGGTGAACCGTTAAGGCATCTTCGTTATTAATTAGTTACCATCAGCGTCGAGCCTCATCATGTAAATACATCGGTTAGACCCTACAAGCGTGATGACACAAAGGATGCTGCATAGTTTTCCTAATCAATATGGGTCATAATGACAGCAACATGACGACGAATGGGGTTAACCGTGAGTGACTCAATTTTTGTAGAGGGTAGCGGCGAGGTTCAACTTAGCCGTGCCGATATTGACGCCCGCGTTCGGGAACTGGGCAAGCAAATTTGCGCAGATTATCAAGACGCGCCGCCACACCTTATCTGTGTGCTCAACGGCGCGTTTATGTTTATGGCCGACCTTGTTAGAGCGATTGACTTACCCGTCACGACAGATTTTTTGTCGGTCTCGAGCTACGGCTCACGCACCGAAAGCAGCGGCGAAGTACGGCTCGTTAAAGACCTCGAGCAATCCCTGAAAAACAAACACGTAATCGTCGTTGAGGACATCATCGACACAGGTTTAACCATGCAGTATTTACAAGGCTACTTAGAAGGGCGCAGTCCGCTGTCTGTCAAGGTTGCCTCGTTACTTTCCAAACCGTCGCGCCGTCAGGTTGAGGTTGACATTGACTACCTCGGCTTTGAAATAGACGATGCCTTTGTCTACGGTTACGGGCTAGACGTTGACCATCGCTACCGCAATATTCCGTTTATTACCAGTCAAGCTGGAGACAAGCTTTGAGCGGACTCACTTACAAGCGCGTGATTGTTGGCGTGTTACTGGCGGTATTACTGACCTTGGTTGGGGCTGAACCACTGGCTAACCTTCAAGCGCGGCCACCTGAAGTAAGGGTTGCACTTCCCCCAGAAATCCCCGCAGGTCTCCCCTTCAGCGTCATGCTTGACGCTGACCAAGTTGTTTATTACCACGTAAGCTACGCAGGTCAAGAGTCCAGCCAAGAAGCTCGCAGCGCCACGTTTAACTTTGAGGGCGTCATTGACCAGCAAGATGTAGAGGTTCACATTACCGATGCTCAGGCAAACCATTACAAGCTCACGCGGCAAACCTACGGCCTGCCCGAAGTTATTCCGCTGGTACAAATGCCGCGTAACCTTGCGCCCGGTCACGCTTTTAGTATGCGTATTCACGTGCCGCCTGCGCTGGTCAGTAGCGATAACCTCAGCGTTTATTTGGCAACCGATAATACAGAAAGGTTGACCTTGCTCGAGCTTACCGGTAGCTTAGCCAGCCTTGCCACACCTGAACTTGTCGCAACTAGCACAGACACAACCATCCTTGCCCTAGGGCGCATTCCGCTAGGCACGCCAGCAGGCAACTTCGATATTACGATTGAACTAGAAGATGTCTTTGGCAGGCGCAGCCAGCATCAACACAGCCTCACCGTCTTAGCTGATGAGCGCCCGCTCGAGACCCTCAA
>JBCCOX010000280.1:0-6622 GCA_039025155.1 Deinococcota bacterium
CCACAACCACAACACTTCGCCACCAGCCGGGGCAAGGCTGTCATCAACTGCGCTAAAGCTCATAGCAACAATCGGTGGGTCTTTAGCAGGCTCCCCTGCTAGATAATCCCCATACGCACGTTGAAGTTGGACACGATCACGGCAAATGAGTTGCAAGGCGGTGCGGGCGTCATCACTTGGGTCTGCTGTATAGCGAATTTTGTCACTTAGCGCCAAACGCACCACAGCTCCAAAGCCGTTGCCAACACGCATATTTTTGGCACCTTCGGGGCGTTTATCTTCGGGGAGGAGTTTGCCAAAGGTCTCGAGTGCATGTGTGCCTGCCATCACGGCCCGCGCACTGTAGTGTTGCCCATCTACCACCACACCAGTGCTGCGACTTCCCTCTACGGTAATAGCCTCAACTGGCGCACTTGTGTGGATTTCGCCCCCATGAGCTTCAATATGCTTAGCAAGCGCCTGCGTGAGCATCCCTGATCCACCTTTAGGACGCCCCATACCACCCTCGTGGTAAAGCGGATGCCACAACAAAAAGGGCGCTGTCATAGGTTCAGTAGGTGGCGGCCCAGATTGTGCAGCCATCCAAGTTAGTGGCGCTTTAATTTTTTCTTCTGTAAAGTAGTCGTCAACAATATCGCCGTAAGGCTTAAAAATCTTGCTGAGGCCTACTTTCCAGTCACCCTGCACAGCTTTGCCAAACATCATCTTTTTACCGAGGTTGAACGGACTCGGCGTACTTAAAAAGAGGTCTTTGACAACTCTCGAAAAGGGCCGCCAATCGTCTAGAAAACGCTTGTAAGCTGCCCCCTCACCCGGAAATTTGGTTTCTAGCGCATCAATTGTCTTAGCAGCATCACGGTAAATGGTGACGCTATCACCATCTTCAAAAGGTGCAAAAAAGAGGGGGTCAACGTCGATGTATTCAAGTCCGTAGTCAGCAAGTTTCAACTCATCCACAATCGGCGTAAGGCGAATGAGGATATGCGCGCTACCGCCTAAGTCAATGCGGTAGACATCAAACATGGTTTTGGTAGAGACCGCCCCACCGACCATGTCGCGGCGTTCAAACACCCCTACTTTGTAACCGGCCTGGGCGAGGTAAGCACTAGCAATCAACGCGTTGTGTCCTGCGCCGATGGTTATCACGTCGTAATCTGGCACGCTCTAGCTTACCCTGTCTGGTCATCATGCTTGCCGTGGTAGTGGCTACGATTAAGACAAAGCTCGAGATGATAACCCCAAATAAGCACAGCTAATTTGCTACAATTTTGTATGCCTAGAGCAACTGATGCCAAACGAATGACCGTTGAGGAATATCTTGAGTTTGAGAATGGAGCCGAGTTTAAACACGAGTTTGTCGATGGATTCGTCTTTGCCATGGTCGGCGGCACAGAAGCACACAACCTTATAAGTGGTGCCATTTACACAAGAGCGCGCCTAGCAGCAGTAGGCAAACCCTGCCGAGCTTATATGGAAAGCGTCAAGCTAAGTGTCCCAAGCGGTAACTACTACTACCCTGATGTCTTTGTTTCCTGTGATGAGGACGAGTTTGGCAAGGATATTAAAACCACGGCCTGCTTTATTGTTGAGGTTCTTTCAGATAGCACTAACGACATTGACCGAGGCGAAAAGCTCCATAACTATCACAGGCTTGAGGGGCTCAAAGCTTATATACTAATCTCTCAAAAGAGCCGATTGGTTGAGATTTACCGCGCGCTCGAAGACGGAACTTGGCGTTATGAAACTGTTGAGGAAGGTTCGTTCGAACTACCCTGCCTAGACCTAGAACTGAGCATAGCAGAAGTCTATGAGGATGTTGAGCTAGGCTAAGGTTTTCTTCCGAAGATATTGAAATCTCGACTGACTTGAAAGCACACCAAGACAAGCAGCGTATAATCACTGCCCTAGCGACATCACAAAACTACTTGTTTATGACGTTATCTTATCTGGTTGCTGCCTGACTATGGTTTGTATCTGACTACCAACTGCTAAACACGCTAAACACAGCTCTGGGAATAAGCACTAAACGCTCGTGGGTGCGCAAAAACGCGCGGCGGCTTAGGTTGTCATAGTGATTTTGGCGCAGTTTCCGCAGGATACTTTCGTAGTTAAGTGCCGCCACACCAACTGCTACTGAGGCAGTGCCCTCTAACTTGGGAATCCCTTGCCAGCCTTGGCGGTACAACCCGTGGGTGAGGTCGCAAAGTTCCTCGAGCAAGGCTACATAATTGGCATCTACATAGCCTGCCCGCAAGCGGTCGAGGTTAATGTTGTGCTTGGCAACCAAATCTTCTGGTAAATAACAACGCCCTTTGCCAAAGTCTTCACCAACATCTCGCAAAATGTTGGTCAGTTGCATAGCTTGACCGAGGGCAAGTGCTTGCTCGAGCGTGGCTTCACCACCTCTATACCCCGCAATAGGCGCAATCAAAAAGCCCACCACGCCCGCAACTCTACGGCAATACAGCATGAGGTCGTCAAGCGTTTCATAACAAACATCGTGCTGCAAATCAGACTCTAAACCTAAATAAAGTTCGTAGAAGGCTTCTTGTGGGATGTCAAAGTGTTTGAGTGCCCAACTCAATGCAAGTTCCAACGCATTATGATCGTCGTTGGTTGTTGTTTGAGGTGTGCCTGCATAAGCGCGTTCAATGCCTTGCCACCAGCGGGCCAAGTTAGCTTTGCCTTCAGCTAAGCTACCCGCTTCATCAACAGCATCATCACCCCTGCGGCAGACAGCGTAAACCACATGTACGGCATCCCGTTTGTGCTTGGGGAAAAGCCTCGAGCCTAAATAAAACGTGCTCGAGTGCGCTTTGGTTAGGCGCTTACAAGCAGCAACAGCCTCAGTTACTGTCCATACAGGCGTTACTAACTCGTCAGATGTCGCCACTTTCGACGTGACACGCGCCATACCCTTCTCCCCCTTAGTCATCTTGATACTGTTGTCAAACCTGTTGCTCAGATGTGGTCTTGGATACATAGCTAAATGTAGATGCAGGCAGTTGTAACTTCATTACTGCATATCACGCTACAACACCCCACGAATGACATCACAATTGTCTTTAGATTCAGTTAAGACATTAAATTCGGTTAAGATACTGTTAACGTTACGCACTGTGCGTACTGCATCATAGATACATCTGCAAGGTGGAATTATACCGTTTCGGGTTAATTCCCAAAGGAATTAACCCGCATGGAATGCGTAGAAAAAGATACGGGTTCCGATGGAAACGGAATAAACGCGCCAGAGTTTATGCAGTGTTTAGTCGGAATCCGTATTACACGCCAAATTCGTCTATCCTGTTGATGCTTCTGAAGCTAACACTTGCTCACCATAATGTGTTTTAACATACGTTTCAAGCATCGCATTAAAGTCATCAACTAGCGTTGGCCCTTGCAATGTGGTAACCAGCTTGCCATCTTGATAAACAGGCGCTTTGGGGTCTTCACCTGAACCCGGTAGCGAGATGCCAATATTGGCATGTTTAGACTCACCTGGGCCGTTCACAATACAGCCCATAACGGCTACTTTCATGGTTTCTACACCGGGGTAGCTGTCGCGCCAGACAGGCATTTGGGCTTTAAGGTAAGCTTGGATATCCCGCGCCATTTCCTGAAATAACGTGCTGGTCGTCCGACCACAACCAGGACAAGCCGTCACCGAGGGCGTAAAACTACGTAGTCCAAGCGCTTGTAAAATCTCCTGAGCAATTTCAACTTCTTTGGTGCGCGCAGCGCCCGGTGCTGGCGTAAGCGATACGCGGATGGTATCGCCAATGCCTTCAGCAAGTAAGGGCGTGAGGCCGGCGGTGCTGGTGACAGCGCCCTTAGTCCCCATACCGGCCTCAGTTAAACCTAAATGCAACACGTAGTCTGAGCGGCGGGCTAACTCGCGGTAAACCTGCCACAGGTCGCGCGGGGTCGATACTTTGCCGCTAATGACAATTTTGTCACGCCCCAAGCCCCAAGATTCGGCGGTCCTAGCTGAAAATAGCGCCGACTGCACCATGGCCTCTAACAGCACGTCGTGGGCATCTTCGGGCTTTGGCTTGGCTGCGTTTTCGTCCATAAGACGGGTCAGCAGTGCTTGGTCAAGTGAGCCCCAGTTAACACCAATGCGCACAGGGCGGTCATAGTGTAACGCCACCTCAATCATGGTTCTAAAATTTTGATCTTGGTACTTACCTACGCCTACGTTGCCAGGGTTAATGCGGTATTTGTCGAGCGCTTCAGCAGCAGCTGGGAATTTTTTGAGCAAAATGTGCCCGTTGTAGTGAAAGTCTCCTACTAAGGGTACATTTACGCCCATGTCGGTAAGGCGCATTTTGATCTCGGGAACAGCTTCTGCAGCTGTTTTAGTATTGACGGTAATACGCACAAGCTCGCTGCCAGCTTCCGCTAGTTCAGCAACTTGTTGGGCGGTGGCAACAGCATCTGCCGTGTCGGTGTTGGTCATCGACTGCACTACGACTGGGTGGGCGCTACCTAAGGGCACACCACCAATCCAAACGGTGGGCGTTTTGCGGCGGGTAGGTGAGTTCATAATGCTTTTAGTGTACGCAGGAATGACCTAATTAACGTGTAAGTTAAGGCGAAAAGACGGTAGGATTACCGTAAGATTATAAGGTGATTTGTGACATCATCACATACGATTGTGTGTTGACACGCCGTTGATGTGATGGGTTTTAGCACATCACATGGGTTTTAGCACATCAATTAGTACGCAATACTTCGGACAGGTATTGAATCTCAAAAATTGATTTGCGTCACCGACGTGAGTTAGCACGCTGCATCTAATACGAAATCCGCTTATATACCGAATAATGCCTAAAGGCATCCAACATGTCCAGCGCGGATTTCGTAGCTTATCTTACCTGCTCTGGCAGGGGTTGATCCCTTCGGGAATCAACCAGATTTGGTATAAAATCTTGTTTGCGTCTGTGACGAGGTTTATAAAAAGTGTCCGAACTGTTGAGTACGTAAAGACAAAAATTACCTACAAAACGGGACACATGCTGTCTCGAGGAGACGTTCATGGATTGGATTAGCAACCCCGAAGCCTACGCCGCGCTCATCACGCTTACTGTATTAGAGATTGTTTTGGGCATTGACAACATTATTTTCATTACTATTCTTGCAGACAGGCTCCCTAAATCACAACAAGCTCGAGCACGCACATTAGGGTTATTTTTGGCCATGTTTACGCGGGTTGGCTTGCTGTTTTCAATTAGTTGGCTCATGGGGCTCGAGCGTGAACTTTTTGAACTTGCCGGGAAGGGTTTTTCGGGTCACGACCTTATTTTGATTGGCGGCGGGTTATTCCTTATTTACAAAGCTACGACCGAAATTTACGAGAAGGTTGAACACGAGGGTGGCGAAGACCACGCCGGTAGCAGTAAACAAAGCGCAGCTTTTGTTAGCATCATCATTCAAATTGTACTTTTAGATATCGTGTTTTCCTTGGACTCGGTCATCACCGCAGTGGGTATGGCAGATGACCTTGGCGTCATGGTCACTGCGGTAATTATTGCCGTACTTATCATGATGTTTGCCATTAACCCAGTCGCCGAATTTGTGAACGCACACCCGTCGCTAACGATGCTAGCGCTAAGCTTTTTGCTGCTGGTTGGGGTCTCCTTAGTCGCCGAAGCCTTTGGCAATGAAATCCCTAAAGCTTACCTTTATTTTGCCATTAGCTTTTCCATTTTTGTAGAGATGCTTAACTTTAGAATGCGTTCCTCACGTAAAGTAGGCACGTACAGGAACCCTGTGGTGATTACCGCTAAAGACTACAGCAGCCCAAAGACTTCTACCGACGAACAGACCTGAGTTGCTGTACGACTAGCGTTCAATATCTAATGGGCTTGCAGTTAGCAGTTTCTCGAGCTCGTTTTTGTGGGTCACAACTTGGTCGCCATATTGGCTAAGCGCCATTGCGGCACACGTTACGCCGTAGTTGAGCCCTTTGAGAAAATCATCCTGCAAATAGCCGTGCAAGACGCCTGCAACCATGGCATCACCCGCACCAATGCGGTCAAGAATTGTCACTTCTTTGGCAGGCACACAGTGATAGTCACCATCCCAAGCAATTAAGCCTTCGTGCGAAAGCGTTGTGACGATATAACGTGCGTTGCTAATCTCTCTTAGACCGTCAATAATCGACTTCGGAGAGCCGTCTAAGCCAAACATACGCTGGGCGTCGCTACGACCGCAAAAGAGGATATCAATCTCTTTGAAAATAGGTTTAACCGCCTCAGCTGCTTCTTCTGGCGTCCACAACTTACTGCGGTAATTCATGTCAAAACTGACCGGAATACCCGCATCTTTGGCCCGAGCAATAGCTTCGACAAAGATTGTTTTAATCGAGGGGGATAACGCGAGTGTCAAACCAGACAAGTGCAGCAAGCGGGTATCCAGCAAATAGCCCCACGCAATGTCATCAACGGTTAAGTTGGTAAAACAGGTATCTGCACGGTCGTAGTAAACCTGGGTGGAGCGCGGCGGCACTGCGTACTCAACGTAATACGTCGCCAAACGGTGACAGTCTGACCAGTGCACCGCAGATAAATCTAGCCCCGTGAGTTGATACTCATTTTTAACACGTTGCCCTAGCGGGGAA
>JBCCOX010000281.1:0-6622 GCA_039025155.1 Deinococcota bacterium
AGATAACCCAAAATGCGCTTGTGCACCACAGGTCATCTCAGCAATCACATCCAGATGATCAGGGATTTGCACAGCGTGTACCTCGGAACCATCAGGCGACGGGCGCATTTTTACAAAGGTCTGCCCCACGGCAGTGACCCGTGTTGCCTCACCCACCCAGCGCATAAGTGCTTCGTACCAAATACCTAAACCCATGATGTTAATGCCGCTAATGTCCGCATTTTGCCGCCAAGTTAAGGGCGAGTCTTTATCAATAAACGCGCCTTTTTCGGTCACTTCAACCGCTAAAATATCCCCCAGAAAACCTTCAGCCAAAAGTCGTTTGACCGTTGTGTCAACAGAGAGGGTAAACGGTGAAGGCACAATTTGAGTGATGAGATGTGGTTTAGCTTGGGCTGCCTCGAGCATTGTTTTGGCTTCTGAAAATGTGCTGGCCATACGCGCTTCGCACATCACGTGCTTGCCTGCCTCGAGCGCAGCCAGTGTAATACGCGCGTGCATGTTGGGCCAGGTACCTATCACGATGGCATCTGTATCATCAGCATTCACAAGCTCCTGCCAATGTTCGTAGACCTTAGCGATACCAAATTCCTCAGCAACCTTTTGGGAGGAGGCCAAACTGCGGTTGGCTACACTCACAACGCTCACGCCGCTGATAGCTTGCAACTTGGGAATATGATGCTTGCGGGTGTTGTTACCTGCACCAACGACACCAATGCGAATGCTTGTAGTGTTCATAGTCCACTCCAATCGAAGGTTAACGGTTCAAACTCAACACCATACAAAACGTAACTTAGTTCAGCCAGATGCGTAAGCTGATGCGTTCAACTCAATGTGCTGAAAGATGTAAACATCACGTTTTTGACTATCCCTAAGTTTATCAGTTGATGTTGTTTAGAATTACGTGAGGTAAAAGGATGCTCTGACCAAGTGACCTCGATACTGTCTAGGTCATGTTCTCGCTGATATGCTCAACGTCATCAACATGTCACAATGTAGCTATCAAAAAGATAGCCATAACAAATATCCATGCGCTTATTGAACACCGATAAAACACGTGCTGATTGACACTAACATCAGTCGTTTTTAAGGAGACTTATGCCTAACGTTGCAATTCTTGGCTGCGCCCATATTCATACACCTCGCTTTGTCAGCATGATGAAGGCTCGCAGCACTATAAATGTGCATTATGTTTGGGATCATGATGCAGCAAGGGCGGCTCGAGTTGCGCAAGATTTGGGCAGCAGCACAGCAGCTACTGTGCAAGACGTATTAGCTGATGCGCACGTTGAGGCAATCATCATCTTATCCGAAACAAACCGTCACGAAGACCTCGTGATAGCAACAGCTAACGCAGGCAAAGCCATGTTTGTAGAAAAACCGCTGGGTGTTGATGGTCCTAGCGCAGCGCGTATGGCAGATGTTATCCAAGCAAACAAGATACTATTTCAAACAGGCTTTTTTATGCGTGGGCAAGCCATCTACCAAACCCTTAAACAGCACATTACTGAGGGTAGCTTTGGCAAGCTCACCCGAGCGAGGGGCAGTTTTGTGCATCACGGCGCGCTAGCAGGTTTTTTTGATACCGAGTGGCGCTGGATGGCCGACCCAGCTCGAGCTGGCGTGGGCGGCTTTGGGGATTTAGGCGCGCACGTACTCGACTTACTACTGTGGCTCTTGCGCGACAGTGCGGACGATGTCTCTAAGGTAACTGCCGTTCTAGATAACGGCACAGCGCGCTATCCCAACTGTGACGAACTCGGTGAAGGCTTGCTGCGCTTTGAGAGTGGGCTCATCGCTAGCCTCGCGGCTGGCTGGAACGACCTTGCAAATCCACTTCCGCTAGCGCTTTATGGCACCGAAGGTCAAGCTTACGTGGTAGACGGTACGCTATACATGCACAGCCCCAAGTTAGGCACAGACGGCCCCACGACTTGGACAAACTTATCGCCAGCCTTACCTCACGCATTTGAGCTTTTTTTAGATGCCCTCGGGGGGAAAGATGTTCCGCTAGTGACAGCTCAAGAAGCTGCCTATAGCGCGCATGTGATGGATATGCTTTATCAAAGTGCCAAGCAAGAGAAGTGGCTCGAGCTCGGGCACATAAACCAAGCTTGACAACCCAATATTGCGCTACCAATTGACAATATTATAAATTGACAATATTATAAAATACATCGGGTTTTTTCATCTAGGACAATCTTCTACATAAAAGGGGTGAGGCTAAAACAAATCATGTATTGCGTCTTGGACGAAGAAACCTGTGGTAGCCTTAGCAAAGCTCAAGATTGACAGTCGGAAAAACATGAGGTGATTTCGACCTATTTCGTAGATACTTGACTGAACTCTCTAGGGGTTTCTTACAACACATTGCAACCCAGATTGCAATTGTTTACCCAACAAGCTAAAGTGACACATGGCTCAGAAACGTTTAACCCTTTCACAAACAGACAAAAAACTTGCTGGCGTGTGCGGCGGTCTAGCTGACTATTTTGATATGGATTCAACCGTCGTGCGGATTATCTTTGTGGTGTCTGTGCTAGTGTTTGGCTTTGGCTTACTGCCTTACCTTATCTTGTGGCTGGTGCTACCGAGCGAGTAGGCTGTTCTTGAACCGTTAAAAGCATCACAAAGCCGCTGGCTACCACCGCAGCTAGGGCGTACCACGCAGGGCGGTAGCTCGAGCTTGCATCTACCAAAAGCCCAAACAGCGGCGGCCCGCTCATAATCCCTAGCGAGGTGAAGGTGGTGGCAAGACCTAACACACGCCCTTCCCAACCGCTGTCACTAAGTTCGGTAAGCAGCGTAAAGTAAAGCCCCTGCCAACCTAGGGCAGACGCTGCATAGACCATCACAACCGTTGTCACTAGAATTGTGGGTGTTTGCGCCGAGAGCTGTGCGATGGATAGCGCGCTTAGCCCTGTCATAGCAATGACAGCAAGTAACATGGGTTTGCGCCCAAAGGGTAGACGGTCACTCAAGGCCGCAAAACTCACCCGACTGACTGCCCCGATGAGCTGTGCCAAGGTTAGTAGCGCCGCACCGCGCAATTCAGGGATGCCCAGACTGTCGCGCAAATAAAGCATCAGGTAGGTCACCATGATGAACTGGGCAACGGGCAAAGTTGTACCCGCTGCACAAGCAATCAGCACGGGCTTTTTGAAAAGCTTGCCAGACACTTGTCCTTGTCGGTGAGCTGTTTTGCTCCTACGCGCGTGCTGGCGTACACGGGGCCGGCTGTAAATAAACAGTGTGATGAGGGCAGCAAAAAGCGCCACCACGCCAGAGACAGCAGCAGCCGTGCGCCAACTCGAGCGCACTGCGAGCACAGGCAAACTAGCCGCAGCTAAAGCCCCTCCTAAAGGTACACCCATTTGCCGAAGGCCCATAGCTAAACCGCGCTGGCGCGTGTCAAAAGCTCGAGCCACAGCTTGCGCGCCCGCTGGGGTTGCGGTTGAGCCCATCAGCCCAAGCAGCATAAGCAGGCCCACTAGTGCAATACGGTCTAGCTGAAAGTAGCCGATGATGGCTGCTATGAGTCCTGCACAAGCTGCCCCACCAATGAGCACCGTACGACTACTCAAGCGATCCGTGAGCCAACCAGACAAACCTGCACCCAGAAAAAAGCCCGCAAAAATGTAACTGGTAAACAAGCCAACTTGCGACTGAGACAACGACAAATCTGCTTTGATAAACGGTGCTAAGGTAGGAATACCCTGTGTGACATTGGCAACCACAATTTGAATGAGTAATGCGCCGCTAAGAATAAGCCATGCAGACATATTTCAAAGTCTACCGTGCTTTTACTTGTAGTAGTCTTGAACGTTATCTTACAGGAGGTATCCTCGCTTGATAGCGACATCCATAAACATGCAAGCTATGAACTGAGCTGGTTTATTGGTACTCGCGCGGCTTGGATGTTATACGAAATCCGCTTATATCTCGAATAATGCCTAAAGGCATCATCTCGTCCAGCGCGGATTTCGTAGCTTATCTTACCTGCTCTGGCAGGGGTTGATTCCTTCGGGAATCAACCGGATTTGGTATTGGCCGTTAGGTAAGCTAGCTCAAGTCTAACGGTTAACGCTTTCATGTAGGTATCCATGATTTTAAGTAGACCTCATCTAAGTAGCATGATTTGTTGTCACTGACAGCGTATACTTAGTGAGTACAGTTAACTCTTGTTGTCTAGTTACGCCATTTATCTCAGTGCCTGACGCTTATTCATGAATATGCTTACGTTTTACACTTACGAGAGGAAGATGATGAAACAACCTCAACCTTACACGCACAACGTTTCTTGGCTTGCAACTGTCTCTGTTTTGCTGCTCCTAGTTCTCATCACAGCTTGTGGTGATAGTGGCGGCGGGACAACGGAGCCGATCACCTTAGCAGATGTGAACGGCCAAGTCTGGCAAGACGACAATGACAACGGCCTTCGTGATGCGGGTGAAGACGCGCTCGAGGGCGTCCGTGTCTACTGGGATCGCAACGAGAACGGTGCGTTTGATTCAGGTGAACCCAACAGGCTTACCACTGCAGATGGGCGTTATAGTTTCCGCTTTGAAGCAGGGACGTACCGCCTTGCCATTGAGCCGCCTAGTGGGAGTTTACAAACCCTACCTCGAGCAGGTGAATCACTAACCTCGGGTAGCACGTCCAGAACAGCGAATAAAGTCATTGATAATAAAGTCATTGGTGGTGAGGTCAGTAGCGTTGACGAGTTCCCCTTTGCCGCAGCCCTTGTGCCTGCTAGTGCTGCTAATGCCCGGGTGAATATCTTTTGTACCGCTAGCTTAGTGCGTCCGCAGTGGCTCATTACTGCCGCGCACTGTTTGTTAGATGGCAACGGCGAACCCATTACCGACGTGGCCGGGGTAGAAGCTGTACTGGGCCGCACCACGCTGCTTTCCGAAGCAGGTGAGCGCATTCCTGCTTCAGAGCTTATCTTTTTCCCGAATTTTGTTAACCGCTTTAATCCGTTTTGGCTCAACGATGTCATGTTAATTCGGCTCGAGCGACCCTCATCTCAAGCTACCGTGCGTTTACTTAGCCCGCCGCTGAGCAATCTAGCTGATGTCGGCACAACAGCCACCATGGCAGGCTGGGGGAACACAAACTTGCGGCTGGACTCAGGCGATCCAGAAGAACTTGCCAACGACCTGCAAGCTGCCCTTCAGCCAATTGATGACTTACCCGAGTGCATTCGCATTTTGGATTTAATTTTGGAACAAAGCCCTACTGAAACAGCCCGTCCTGACCTTGATCCAGCCGCCGTGTTGTGTTCTGGTTTTGCT
Organism: Deinococcota bacterium; assembly: GCA_039025155.1. GTDB lineage: Bacteria > Deinococcota > Deinococci > Deinococcales > Trueperaceae > JBCCBI01. The sequence goes on from JBCCOX010000281.1 coordinate 5,298, forward strand.
ACGCCAACCAACAATCCTGACTTTGCTTCATCTTCTGCTGGAGACAGTGGTGGACCGCTGCTTGTACAAGATGCTGGTGATAGCTACTACCTAGCAGGGGTGACTAGTTTTGGGGCAGACACATCGTATGATTTTCGCGCTTATATTCCGTCTTACGCTGACTGGATTGAAACCACAATTGGCGAGCGCGACCCCGGACACTACACTCTCACCGTAGCTGATAACGCGCTTGACAATATCAACTTTGGTATTCGCACTGCCAATATTGTTGACGACCCCAGTGGACTTGCCTTTGTAGCGCGTTAATCTAACGAACAACAAAGAGATGCTGTCATCCTTACGTTGATGGCAGCATCTTGTAGTGATGCACTCTCTACAACAACTCTATCAAGATGCTTCCAGATAATCACAAAGTCCCTGATATGCTTCATTGAGACGACGGGTGACTTCGCTGGCAGTTGGTTGCTTGCTAGTGTCATCGTAAAAATAAAAACGGTCGGGGTGATACTGCTTGATGAGGCGGCGGTGGGCTTGCTTAACAGCGTTCATGTCAGCACCGTAAGGTAGCTCGAGCGCCGCATAATAGCTGGCAATCTTGGCATCATGAGTTGCTCGAGGCGCGCGGTAAGTATCCTGTGTGTCTTGCTGATTAGTATGCCCTGTATCTGAATACCTAGAATCTGAATACCTAGAATCTGAATATCCTGATGTTGCATCTGTTGTAGATGACCTGCGTTGACCGGGCAACTTCAAACGACCAGCGACCTCAGCGCGTAGCAGCTTGTGAAGTCTAGAGACAAGGGACATACGACGCCAAGTGTAGCACGCTAAGCTGGGCATCAACGCTGTATCAAGCACTGCTCATTATTTTATTATTATCTTTACAAAGTGCGCCCCAAACGCAAGTTTAGCCATTTTTGACAGGCTTGTTAGTGGTACAGATAGCTCTCTTGACAAGTTGAAAGTGATATACAGAAGATATGTCTGGGTTGTCGCCGTCATCTTCTAGCGAAGCTACAGCTTTACGCATTTTACTTGCCGAAGATGACTTGATGAGCCGTAAGCTCATTACCAAAGTGCTCGAGCGGCTAGGCTATACCGTCACTGCTGTTGATAACGGTCAAGATGCCTTGGTTGCTGTTGAAGGAGCAGTAAGTAATACCGCGTTTGATGTGGTCATGATGGATGTAAACATGCCCCAGATGGACGGTCTCACGGCTACCAAGCACATCCGCCGCATGTTACCCAAACATGCCCAGCCTTATATCATCGCCCTTACTGCAGCAGCGTTTGACGATGAAAAACAAGCTTGTTTAGATGCCGGC